>QKCC01000276.1 GCA_003245835.1 Spirochaetales bacterium
CATATAGCGGCTGTCGGAATCGACAGGTGGCTCAATAAAAAAGAGGGATAATAAAATGAGTACAGGTGAAATGAAAATTTCGGACATACTTAAATATTCGATCAAGATTGAACACGAGAGTATGCTGTTTTATAAAAATGCTGCGACACTGGCAGTTGATGCCGATGTTAAAGCCCTTCTTGCGGAGCTTGAAGCTGAAGAGGTCAAGCATGAGTCCCGTCTTGCAGGAATCCTTGATTCAACTCCGGACGGAGACGCTTCCGGATTCAGCAGGGAGAGCCTTGACCGGCTGATTCAGAACAGGGCGATTGTTCCCGGTGCCGATGCCCGGCAGGTTCTGAAGACCGCGCTCGAGCGCGAAGAGCATACAAGGGATTTTTACCGATCGGTTTCAACGATGACGAATCTTGAAGCGGATGTAGTGGAATTGTTCGTTATGCTGTTCAAACAGGAGAGCGGGCATGTAACCAGGGTCAGCCACATGCTTGAAAGGCTTGATTCTTAGCAATCGCTATTTCTGAAAAATCAAAAAAAGGGGCTGTCCGTAAATGGACTGACCCCTTTTTTTATCACTAAATAGAGGCCTTAGTGATGGCGTCCTCTACAGCTGACATAATAGCGCAAACGAGACTTCAGGTGCAGGCAGTAACAAGAAAGAAATCCTTCATGCCTTCGAATATTCTGACGTCGCCGAAACCGGCAGCCTTCAGCTGATCCGCAACGTCCGCCGGATAACAGCGGTGTTCAACAGCCGGTCCATGCTCAGTATCATTCATGTTCCAGTCTACTATGAAAATTTTTCTGTTTTTGCGCAGAATCCTCTTTGCCTCGCGGAGCATTCCAGGCTGATCGTCGAGTTCATGGTGAACCGTTATCATGTAAACCAGGTCGGCGGATTCATCTTTCACCGGGACGGTTGTGCCGTCGGTAAGAAGCGGTATGATTTCGGGGTTGTCCGGGACTATATTCTCCCGCATCCAGTCAACCATCAATTCCGAACTGTCAACTGCGGTCGTTGTTCCCCTGCCGGACAGCTTCTGAAACGCCAGGCTGAACACTGCTGTCCCGGCACCTATTTCGAGCTTGTCATCGTGCTCTGCCGGATTCAGCGACTGCCAGATGTATTCGGGAGGAATCATTTTCAGGCGTTCAGGGTTATTGAGCTTTTCAAGTTTTTTCGGATTGAATTTATAATGAGGTTCTGGTGTATTCATACTATAAATATATATCAGTTATCGATATCAAGACAAAGAAAAAACCGCTCATCATTCTTATTTGCGAACATCATACTGACGGTTCGGCATATGTTTCCTGTGGCGCGTGAGATGTAGGGGTCTGAAATATACCACTTCTGACCTTCCACCCTTCGCAGGTAATAGTACTTCTGCGAGTGATCAGTACCCGGCTGGGCAGGGGTAAACAGATAATGCCTTTTGTAATCAAGATTCGAACGCAGTGCGCTTACTGAAATTTGTTTGCCGTTGTTGTCCAGAATATATGCGCATTCGATATCAGACATCGCTTCGACCCTGCTGGTCAGTACATCATCCCACTCTTCGGGTTTGCTCTGGTCAAGAGCATTATGAATGATTACAGCCTGCTTTCGGACCCTGTTAAGATTTACCCGCAGATTTTTATCCCGTTCACTTGCCGAAAAATTCCATGTTTCAACGAGCAGTGCAATCTTTCCTGCGCCGATGTCTACTGGACATATCTGTTCCACCGGTTTTGAAAAATAGAATCCCTGCATTATATCCGCACCGAGCTCCTGGCATTCGAGGGCATCGTTAATTGTTTCGACACCTTCCGCAAGTGAAAGTGCACCGATGTTGTGCGCTAGTTCAATAAGCGCCCTGCAGACTTCTCTTTTATGAAATTCCTCGGATACACCGTTTACAAGTTCACGGTCAATCTTGATTATGTCCGGCTTGATTTTAACCATTCGTTCAAGGCTTGAATAACCGGCTCCTACATCATCAAGAGCAATCAGAAAACCCTGCTCCCTGCAGTATGAGGCAAAACGAAGCAGCACGTCGAAATTCTTGACGCGGCTTTCAATCAGTTCAATTACTATCCGCTGGGGAGCCACCCCGGCTGCGTCGGCTTTAATCTGGAAGTCCTGGTTGCTGAATCCCTTGTAATCCATCAGGGAAGAATCAATGTTCAGGAAAACTGTATAACTTTCAGCATCGGTCTGCGAACCAAGGTTATGTAAAGCTGATCGTATGCACATTTTATTCAGTTCAAGCTTTTCTCTTTCGTTTGACGGAAGATTGAAAAGTTCAAAGGCACTGAGTAAATTCCCTTTGTAGAACCCGCGCGAAAGGGCTTCAACCCCGATGTATTTTTTTTCATGCACAGAATACAGCGGCTGATAGAGACTTTGAATTTGAACATTTTCGATGCTGCATGTACGGGGGAGGCTAATATTCATGGATCTTATTAATGCAATTTATATGCCAAACGCAAAAACAGCGCTTTATATATGTAAAAAGCCTGTTTTTTACATTTAAGTGTAAAAAATACCTACATTAATGTATGACATCATACCACAATGTAGGTATTGTCAAAATTTTATCTCCACAGAGAGACCCTTTTCCGATTTCATCTCCATATTGCCGTTCAGCTGGGTTACGAAAGCTGATACAAGTTTCATTCCCAGGGTTGCAGATTTGTCCAGATCTAAATTGTCAGCCAGACCTGCTCCGTTGTCTTCTACCTTAAGATATATTAAATTCTGACGGTCTTTTTTCAGAGAAATCTTGATCGCGCCGGCGGTTCTTTCCTTAAAAGCATATTTCAGACTGTTTGTTAACAGCTCGTTCAGAATCAGCCCGGCCGGAATAGCCCTGTCAATTTCAAGTTCAATATCATCGATATTTTCAAATATCTCTATTCCGGGACCGGCAGAATATAATTTCCTGAGAGAGTTGACAAGCGTTCTGCAGTAATCGTGCATATTGACAGCGCCGAGATTACTGCCTTTGTAAAGCGTTTCATGGATGAATCCCATTGTATTCACCCGCATCAGGCTGTCCTGCAGGGCCACTTTAGCGGCTTCATCGCCGATAGTATTTTTCTGAATTCCCAGCATCCCCGAGATCATCTGGAAATTATTCTTTATCCGGTGATGGATTTCTTTTAAAAGAAACTCCTTTTCTTTCAGCGAGTCCCGAAGCGCATTTTCTGCCTGGAGCCTTTCTGTTACATCAAACGAAAAGATCGTGATACCCAAAATATCTCCGTTTTCACTTTTGATCGGCTGTGAAATATTCTCTCTTTGGGTAATTGCTTCGCCATGCCGTCTGATGGTGCTCAATTCTGCGGTTACAATTCCGGTCAGGGATTGGTCGTAAAAACTTTTGGTTTTTGTCCTGTATTCCCCGTCAGGTATCATTTCGAGAATGCTCGATCCCAGTTTTGACTCTGTTCCCCAGACTCTTTTCATGGAATTCTGATGAGCTTTATTAAAGAAAAGATATTTGTAATCCGTGTCGATGGAAAATATCAGAAGATCTTCAGGGCTGTTCATGATAGATTCAAGAAGATTCAGCGAAAGGTGAAGCTTGTTGTCATTTTCAGTCTTTTTTGTGATGTCGACTGTGTAGAGTATCAGCCCGCTGATGTTATCCTTGCTGTCCCTGGTCAGGTGACCGAAATTTTCATAGTACCGATCTTCTCCTGATTTCAGGGTAAAATGATCGATGCTGTTTCGCGGTTTGCCTTCAAGGATAGACCTGTAGTTCTTCTCTGACACTATCCTGTATTCAGGGTCCGTAATGTAATCAAGAATATATGTTCCGGGTTTTATATCGGCATTCCAAACCCTCTTCATGGCGTTCTTATGGTTATTGTTGAAATAGAGGTACCTGAAGTCGGTATCAACTGCCCAGACAAGAATATCATCTGTTGCATGACTGTCCTGAATGTGTGTGATCAGCAGGTCTGCCTCGGCCCCGCTCAAGGGACTGATTATACTGCGGTTCCGGATGTGCAGCAGCCTGAATTCCGAACCATTTTCAGTAAAATTCTGAACAGATCCCTTAAAAATGATCTCATCACCATCTTGAGGCTTAAGTCTGTATCCTGCGTCAATTCCTGTATTTATTTCCGGTCCCGACATGGAAGAGTTCAGAATCTGTGTTTCAGTAAGCGATAACACCCTGCAGGATGCGGGGTTTGCCCATAATATCCGGTTTTTATCATCAAGCAGCAGTATTCCGTTGTCTGATTGAGTAAGAAATCTGTAAAATAGCGTCTTTATTGTGTCTGAATCATCTGTCATTCGTAACAATTATAGAAAATCAGATCCCGGTTTGCAAATTAATCGTTTCATTTTTTTTCATACTTGCATACAATTTCGAAGTGCTGTACGATAATATTGTTCACGAAGCAAAGGTTAATTATTTAGAGTAAAGTTAATTAAAAAATCATAGATATTTTAATATGGTTATTTACCCGGACGGTGTATGAAAATACAGGAAGGATCTAATTAATATCATGATTAGGCTTCAAAAACGTAACAGACTTAATCACCTAATTCTTGCCCTGACTATAGTTACCTTTGCCGCGGTGGCCGGCTGCGAGAATTCTCTGAACATCGACGATATTTTCGGGACCAGTCCCAACGGTACTGTTGCAACACCTGTAATTACGCCGGACGGAGGTCTTTTTAATACAATACAGACTATTGAAATAAGCTGTACGACCGAAGGTGCACAAGTTTATTATACCGAGGACGGAAGTGTTCCGACAGAAAGTTCCACTTCGTACAGCGGAGCCATTACAATCAGCCAGGCCGAGTCTCCGCGAACAATTATCGCAAGGGCGTTTTTGACATCGATGTCGCCGAGTGATATGGCGGTTCAAACCTATTCTGTTGATTCCACCGCACCAGTTGTCAAGGAAGGCATCTACGGCTGGGCGACTGACACCGGCTGGGCAGTAAGCTGGCCCGAACCAAGCTCCGATACCGTCAGCATGACATATTCAATTACTTCCGGTTCGGAGACTGTTACCAACCTCATTAT
>QKCC01000272.1 GCA_003245835.1 Spirochaetales bacterium
TCCCGCAACCTTGCCGGAAAGCTCAAGGATATTTTTATCAACTATCCACTGCCGGCTTTGTTTCCGTTCATGCACAGTTGCTGAGTTCTTGTAGATAAACATCAGCATCGCTACAATCCACTCGCTTATAGGCACAGCCGTTGCATCGCCGTTATTTGTAATGATCAGGCGGCTGTTGCCAATCAGTCCGTCCGGAACCTGGTTGACGCCCTTGCTGACCAGCTGGATCCATTTAAGCTTTTTCAGTGCAGCAATATCGGCAGCTGGAAACGGGTTATAACATACCAGAACTTCGGTGTCGGCAGGTACATTTTCTGAACTCAAATCAGATTCTTTAATAAAACTGATTTCATACCCGAGGGCCGCAGCCCTGTCCATATTCTCTTTTCCGTACGGTACTGTAAAAAGCAGCTTTACCGGTTTGCTCATTATGCCCCCTGCAAGATCAATAATATGAACAGAAGCCACCAATGTCTACTGACAGTGTTATTTTTTGTATTTTTGAGCGGTCTGCCAGCATGTGGTAAACTCGATATTTTCGAAAGTCTTGATATGCTTTATCAGGTTGTCCAGGACTTTCATTCTTGCAGGCCGTCCGATTACCTGAGGATGACATGTAAGAATAAAACAGAGATCTGAATCATCCTCTTCCATGAATTCTTCATAAAGGGCATCAAATTCAGCGATCCAGAATTCCTGCACTGCAGATACCGGCTGGATAGCCTTACCCGGAATCCTTACAGTATAAAGCCAGAAGGCAGCGTCATCGAGGACCCAGTGGATGGGAAGTTCGACTATATCGGTCTTTCTGTCGAACACCTGAAGATAACCGATTCTATCCGTATGCATCATATTGCTCGAGTAATCAAAGCCGATATCGAGCAGAATACCAAGCGTATTTTCACTGAACTCCCAGGCCGGAGACCTGTAGCCGCGGGGCCGCTTTCCGGTCAGCCGTTCAAGTATTTCATTCGTTTTTGTCAGTTCTTCCTTTTCAGCTGCAGCTGACGGCAGTTTATCCGGATAGGTATGACTATAGCTGTGATTGCATATTTCATGCCCGGCCCTGTCGATACTCATAATCTGCTCAGGGTACCTTTCCGCGATTATTCCCGGTACAAAAAATGTAGCAGGCACATCGTTTTTCTCAAGCGTTTTCATAATCCGCGGAAGACCTTCGAGGATTCCGTATGTACCGAGAGATCTGGTAACTGGCAGGTGGTCAAGCTCCCTCGACGCCCAGAGTGATTCACCGTCGACATCGAAGGTCAGCATTACAGGCATTTTTTTCTTCATATTCTTCTCCGCTGGTTTATGTTATTTAAAAAATCGATTGCCGCCTGTGCGAAAATCTCGGCAGACTGCCCAAGCCTTGCAACTTCAACCTTTTCATCAGCCGTATGCGATTCATTTGCCGATCCCGGACCGATGATGACCACCGGAATTCCCGCATGGAAAATATGAGATGCATCGGTGCAGCCTCCCTTTCCTCGAAACCTGGGAACCGAACCGGTCACAGCCTGGAATGCTTTCGCTATAGTCGAAACAACAGGATCATCTGGTTCGGTAATAAACGGGTCCCAGCCCTTGTTTACAAGGGAAAGTTCGGCAGCAAAGCCTTCAGTTATGATTGAATCCAGGGCGGCCTGAATTTCGGCTGTTACCGATGCTTCCGTTTCGCCGGGCAGCATCCTTCGGTCGATCGTCAGGGTACATTCTTCGGGAATAATATTTGTCTGGCGCCCTCCGCTGATTATTGTAACCGACAGGCTCGGCTGGCGCAGATGTTCTTCGAAGATATTGTTTGATACTTCAAACCTGATATTCTTGAGCGCATCAATAACTTTTGCCGAATGCTCGACAGCGTTTTTCCCGACATGCGGCCTGCCTGCATGACAGGCGGAACCAGATATTTTTATCTGAATCCAGCGCAGTCCGCGCTGGGCATTTTCAATGTAAAAATCCGTAGGCTCGGAAGATACAGCGCCGTCAAACTCTGCGCTGTGTTCCTTAAGCAGCATCCTTGTTCCGTTAACACTTCCGGTCTCTTCGTCCCCTATTCCCCAGAACTCGATTTCACCGTCGAGATCAACTGCATTCTCTTTCAGGACTTTCAGCGCGACCATCATTGCGGCGACACCGCTTTTCATGTCCGATGCTCCGCGGCCGAAAATATAGCCGTCTTTCTCGACAGCCTCGAAGGGATCAACCGTCCAGTTCAGCCCCGCCGGAACCACATCGAAATGGCCGTTCCAGAGAAGTCTTCTGCCCCCCTTTTTACCATAGCGGGCAACGATATTCGAGACCCCGCTGCTTTGAACAAGCACAGCCTCTATTCCATTCGAAAGAAACCAGTCAAGAATAAACTGCGCGCATTCATCAACTTCGCCGGGAGGGTTCACACTCTTTATCCGGATCAGCTGTCTTGTGAGTTCTTTTACTTCATTTTCATCTATATGCAATTCAATCATTACAAGTCCCTGTTTATTTCATCATCATAAGCACTTCCGCAACTCTATTACCGAGCAGCTTCGCGCTTTTTATCCCGAGCTCATCATCTTTCACGGCATCCTTCACCCGGCCTTTCTGCGGAAAGGTAGTCGCGCTTCCGCCGAGGTAGCAGCCGGGGGTCGGCGTATTGCCTGTACCTACGGCTATCATGTTCTGAATATGGAAGTAGTAATGTATCGCAAGAAGGGTAAACTCCTCACCGGCATTCCTGTTGCCGCCTACCGCAACCGCACCTCCGACCTTGTTGCTCAGGGCATTTCCGTATGAGCTTCGGCCGTAGCGAAGCAGCCCTTCGGTTCTGTCCATAAACGCCTTTGTCTGGGCTGAATATGAACCGAAAAAAACCGGGCTGCCGATAATCATACCCGAACATTCCTTCAGCATAGGGTATATTTCTTCCATACCGTCCTTAAACGCCAGGCAGGGCCGGTCAGCCTTCTCTGCCCCGTCGCTGCAGCAGGCAAAGCAGGAATTGCAGGGGTGAATTTCATAATCCCTCAGGTAGATTGTCTCCGTCCTGATTCCTTCAGTCTGCGCCGCTTCATCAAGGGCCGTCTGAAGCAGGAAGTCTGTATTGGCGCCCTTTCGCGGGCTGCCTGAGATTCCAAGTATCAGTTTTTCACTCATTAGTTATTCCTCATTTCAAAAATGCCACTACGCCGGAACTGAGTCCCGGAACAAAGGTAATAATCAGAAGGGTTATCAGAAGGCCGATAATAAAGGGCCAGGCCTTTGCCACAATCTTGTCCATCGGTATCCCGGTCATTCCCGAAGCAACGAACAAGTTCAGAGCTACAGGCGGCGTAATAAAACCGACTTCAAGGTTCACCGTCATCATTATTCCCAGATGTATCGGGTCTATGCCCATCGGCTGCAGTACCGCAAGCAGAATAGGTGCAAAGATTATGATAGCCGACATCGTATCGAGGATCATTCCGGCAATCAGCAGGAAGACGTTGATCATCAATAGAATAAGAATCAGGTTGTCGGTTATTGACAGCAGCATGTGGCTTATCATCCCCGGAACACCGAGCATAGCCAGAACTCCGCCCAATGCCGCGGCTGGAGCAAATGTGAGCATGATTCCGCCGACAAACGAAGCATTCTTGTTGAAGATATCTATTATGGCCTTCCAGGTCAGCTCCTTGTATACAAACATACCTATGACCAAACCGTAGATAATAGCCACAACAGCAGCTTCGGTCGGGGTAAAAATACCGCCGTAGATACCGCCGAGGATTATAACCGGCATCAGAAGCGCCCATTTGGCATCCCAGAGCGCATTCAGGATTTCCTTCGGTGAAGATTTCTCGCCGGTTCCGGTGAATCCCTTTTTAGCGGAAACAATCCTCGAGATTATAAGCAATACACCCGCTTCTACAAGTGCAGGAATAACGCCTGCAAGAAACAGATCACCAATCGATGTGTTTGTCGCACAGCCGTAAACGACAAGCGGTATGCTCGGCGGCACAATAACGCCGAGGCTTCCCGATACGGCGACAAGTCCTGCCGAATAGCTTCTGTCATAGCCGGCCTTGGTCATATGCGGGATCATAATTCCGCCGATTGCGGCCACTGTTGCGGGCGCCGACCCTGAGATTGCACCGAAAAACAGGCAGGCAAGAATAACAACCGATCCAAGACCGCCGGTTGATCCGCCGCTTATTTTGTTTGCCGCCGCCACCAGCCTGCGGGACAGGCCTCCGGCTTCCATAATTGCGCCGGCAAGAATAAAACACGGCACCGCGAGCAGCGGAAGCGTATCGAGCCCGGAATACATCGTCTGCGCGATAAATTTAAGCGTTGTTACATCAAAAAGAAATGCAACCGAAATCATCCCGATTGCAAAACAGATTCCGATAGGTACTCCTATTATAAGGAAAAAGACTGCAATTCCTACAAGTATCAGTGTTTCCATCTATTTCTCCTGCAGCCCATCTTTATATTCGCGGACAAGATTTTTACTGTCCTCTATCAGCCTGATTGTTATAACAAGGAATGATACCGGAAGGACTGTATAAATCGCCCACTTCGGAATACCCGTGATAGGGGTCACCATCCCGAACCTCTTCAGATTCGCAGTTACCCCAATCAGTCCGTAAATCAGGAACATATTCGTTATCATAAAAACTATGTTGGCAATCAAAGCCATCACAAGTTTTGCTTTCGGTTTTAAAAGATTAACAACGACCTCAATTTTTAGATGCTGTCTTCTCCTGGTCGCGCCTATTGCGCCCAGGTAAACTGATAAAATAAAGAGAATAATCGCAACTTCTTCGGTGAAAGATATTGAATTTCTGAATACATAACGCGACACAACCTGAAGAAACAGCAGTATAACCATCGCTGCCGAAAAGGAACCTGCAGCTATGTATTCAATATTACTGAAAAACCATTTGACTCTGTTCATCAAAAAATCCTTGTAAACAGTATTAAAATATAAACTGCCGGATATTCGGAATATCCGGCAGTATCCGATACCGTTAAAGTCCGGCAGCCTTGATTACGCTGTTGAAATATTCAACACCGATAGTTTTCTGCATTTCAGGCCAGGCAGATTTGACCTTGTCCTGGAAAGCCTTCAATTCATCCTGCGTAGGTTCATATACATCGAGAATGGCCTTCAGCTTTTCAAGATATTCAGCCTCGGCATTTTTAACCTCGTTCAAGGTATAGGCTGAAGCAGCTGCTGACGCCTTGTCGAAGGCCGCCCGTACATCAGCAGGAAGACTCTTATAGAAATCTTCGCTTACTGCCATTGTACCTACGGCAAACAGGTGGTTTGTAATGGTAAGGTAGTCCTGCACCTCGGCAATCTTGTAGTCATATATAGTAGAAAGCGGGTTTTCCTGACCGTCTACAACCTTCTGCTGAAGTGAAGTAAAAAGCTCGCCGAAGGCTATGGGGGTCGGGGAACAGCCGAGGGCTTTCATACCTGCAATGTGAAGAGGATTGTTCTGAACCCTGATCTTGAGGCCCTTCATGTCATCCGGAGTCTTTACAGGCCGCTTACTGTTTGTAAGCTGACGCATTCCGATGGGAGCATAATACAGCGGCCTGATGTTTGTATCCTCAAGACACTTATCAGTCATGATCTCTCCAACCTTGCCGTTCAGAAGGTCCATTGCGCTGTCCATTGAAGTAAAAAGATACGGTACATCGAAAGGCTGGAAAGCATGAGTAAGCTCAGCAAAACTTCCGAGCGGCCAGTCGGTCATCTCAAATGATCTGTTCTGCAGACCTCCGAGAATCGCGTCAGTGCTTGTACCGAGAGTACCGCCGAGGTAGTACTGAATCTCGATTTTATCTCCGAGTTCGGTCTTAAGTACTTCCATAAACTTTGCGAACCCCCTCATGTAAGGATGATCTTCAAGGTTTCGGCTTGTTGATGCATATCTTAACACGATCTTGTCCGGATTGTCCGACTTTTCAGTTATAAATTCCGTCAAAGTAAGTTCTGCTTTTGCCTCGACCGCCTTACCGGATGTATCTTCCGATGCAGTTTCCACCTTTGCCTTAACACAGCTGCCTAACGCAAGCACGGTTAAAACAACAAATAAAACTAAAATTCTACCCTGTTTCATTTTATGCTCCTTCATAAAAATTGTTATATTAAAAGATCTTTAAAAAGATCCTTGTTTCATTAATCTTTGATCTGTTCTGAGTGAAGCCTTTCGGCAAGCCAGCCGAGGTTGAGATCATACAGCTTTCCTTTTGACGGAACACCATTTTCATCCCAGCCTCTCATTTCATACAGCTCTTTTATCACACCGGAAAGGGAAACTTTATCGATGCCCGGATAGTCTGAATGTTCGTTTTCCATTGCGTCGAAATTCCGTGCCGACAAACCGTCGTCTTCGGCAGCCGCTCCGTGAATAATATTAAAAGCCCTCGCCATTGTCTCTGCGCGTTCCCCGGCTTTCATAATTTCATACAGGCTGGTATATTGCCATCCTGTTGCCGCCCTGAGGAGCTCAACCGTTGTGTTGAGGCTGATGACACCGCGAGGGGCGAATACCAGGATGCACATCCCGGCGCAGTTCTGAAAACTCGTCCATTCGGAGATCGTTTTCACATTACGGGCTTTCTTCCATGAAAGCTCAGAGACAGCCACCGGTTCGTATAATCCTATGCCGCTCAGTTTATCGAGGATTTCTCCTGGGTTCGCAATCATTGTATCGTGGACTGTGTACATATGATCAGTTGCATTTGCAGCTGTTGAATATGCCAGAGCAAGGCCGGTTTTGGCGCGCGCATCGTGAAGCGCATATTCCTGCTTTCTGCTGGCCATAACAAAGGCTTCACTGCCCTTTCCTATTACGGCAGCAGCACGTGCGGAGCCTTCTGCAATAAGAGACGCAAATTTATCAGTTTTATGAGCAATTCTATCAAGCAGCTGAAGCACTGCTTCAGCACTGCCGAAGCTGAGCTCGATTCCGTTTGTAAATTCGGTATCGATAATTCCCTTTTCAAAACACTCCATAGCAAAAGCTATAGAACCGCTGGCCGAGATAGTATCAAGTCCAAGACGGTTGCATAATTCATTGGCTTTTGAAATGAGTTTCAGGTCACCTACCAGACAATTCGCGCCGAAGCCTGCTATTGTCTCGTACTCAGGACCGCCGTAAGACGGGTCGACCTCGACGGTCTCGTCCCTGACCTCAACTACCCGTTTACATCTTACCGGGCAGGCAAAACAGCCCTCACGTTTAATCATTATTGTCGAAGCAAGTTTCTGGCCCGTCAGTTCTTCGGCATGAAGGTTTTCACCATACCTGAAATTCTTCGAAGGAAACATACCCGTAGCGTTCAGCGTCGAGATGCCTCCGGATGTACCAAAATCATATAAACCTCTGCTGAGCGGATTGTCTTTATAAACAGCCAGATAGTCATCTCTGATGGCGGCAATTTTATCCGGGTCAGCCGTTTCAATGCTGCCGGACCCTTTTACGGCAATTGCTCTCAGGTTCTTTGAACCCATAACGGCACCCATACCGTTCCGGCCGTTATAATGCTTCAGGTTGTTGGTTATGCACGCATACTTTACGAGGTTCTCTCCGGCCGGACCGATCTGCAGAACGGAGGTCTTCCGGTCATTCAGTTCGTCGCGGATCATCTGCTGAACAATACCCGTCTCTTTTCCCCACAAAGCAGATGCATCCATAATTTTTACTTCATCGTCGACAATACTCACGTATACCGGTCTTTCGGATTTACCTTCGATAATCAGTGCGTCCCAACCGGCCTTTTTCAGCTCCGGGCCCCAAAACCCTCCCGCTTCAGACTGGCCGAAGCCTCCGGTCAGCGGCGACTTGGCACCCACAGTGTACCTGGGAACTCCTGCAACCGGTATTCCGGTAAGAACACCTGTCGCAAAAATCATCTTATTTCCCTCATCCAGCGCATCAATTCCCGCCGGGACCTCGTTTAAAAGGTAATGAGCGATAATTCCCTTGCCGCCCATATACATTCTGTAAAAAGTCTGCCCCGGTGTTTCCACCGTTATCCTTGAGGAACCCAGATTAATTCTGAGTATTTTCCCTGTATATCCGTAAATTTTATTCTCTTCCATAACTAATTCTCATCCACCGCCGAAAACAGGAAATATCTCGACATAGTCTCCGTCGGATAATTTCTCTTCATCATATGAATATTTATTGATGCCGTTGAGCCTGATCAATGCGATATAATCTTTTTTTACACCGCATCTGCCAAGAATATCCGCAACGGATAAACCACCTGCCGCCTCAATCTCTACGATCCCGTCCGGAGTACCTGACAGGAATGAAAAGAAAGAATACAGCTTAACCCTGACTTTCACCTGCAGCCTTCAACAGCGGGATAGTTGCTCCCGCATCCGGCATCACAAGAACGAAAGCTTCACCGCCGATCTGCTCAAGGGCCTTATCCAGAGCAGTCTGAACTGTACTGAAAGGCACACATTTTACTGCCCTGACAAGCTCCGGATCGAGATCGGTGACCATAAATATCTCTGCTTTCCTCAGAATCATTGCAATAGCCGCCGCCTTGTGACCGCCGAGGACAAAGTTCCGTTTAATCTCTTCAACCATAGCCTCGGGTTCTTTTCCTTTCATCCAGGCCTCGAAGGTCTCTTCGCCAAATCCCTCTGCAGCGGATGCAGCAAGTATTATGATTCCGCCGTCTTTGACTGCATATTTGGCGTTATCAAGCCCTTTCTGCGCCTGGTAAAGGTTGATATCCTTCGGATACCCTCCCGGGGAAGCAATCACGATATCCGCCTTTGATCGTATTGCCACTCCGTTCATTCTGTCCAGATAACGGCATCCGTTTCTGTGGGCATCGAGATAATGCCCGGCTACCGCCTTAACAATTTCTTTTCTATTATCAAGAATCACGTTCAGGATGAAATCAATTTTAATAAACTCGCCTACCTGGTCTATGTCCTGCCTTACAGGATTGTCATCAAGGCTTCCAGCCGCCGCTTTCTCATTTATCATGTTTGAATGGTTTGCCTGTATTGCAGCACGGCTTGAGACTCCCGGCATCAGCGCCTTCGCTCCGCCTGAATAACCGGCGAAGTAATGAAACTCAAGGTTTCCTGTACATATAAGCCTGTCTGCCTCTGTGACCGGTTTGAAAATATCAACCGGTGTGCCGTTTGCACAGGTACCAAGATTCACACAGGAATCCATCTCTGAATCAATGAGTTTGATTTCACTTGCGTAAATGCCGTCTCCGGCAAGATATTTCTTTTCTTCTTCCGTATGTCTTCTATGGCTTCCGAGCCCGAAAACAACTGTTATATCCCGGTCGCGGGTGCCGGCTTTCCGGAGCCTTTCGACAATAACAGGAATTACGCGGCTGCCGGGAAACGGCCTTGTAATATCGCTGGTTACAATAACAACCGACTCGCCGGGTTTAACTATATCTTCAAGCCTTGCCGTTCCGATCGGATTATCAAGTGCATAATTGATCTCTTCCGCTCCGGTCCGCTCATGTGAAACGCTGTTCGGAACAAGCGTGCCGGCATAATTCTTCGCAGGGATCTCTGCTGCCAGAGATTTTTTTCCGTATTTAAGCTCTGCTGTTATCATCTTTAAACCGTCGTCCATCAGCCCCAAATCTCCTCATCAGAGGGTTCCGCTGCACCCTCTATTACCGAAGAAATTCTTGTAATATTCATCAGGTGCATATAACTCAAATTCCCGGATATGATACTGTTTCCCCAGGTCCCGCAGCCGAATACTGTTGCTGCAGCGAGCCCGTTAAAATAACTTCCGCCGCTCATCTCAGCAGAGTTCTGGTTTACCAGAAGCCTGCCTACTTTCAGCATTTCGCCCGCATAGCGGATATGGTCGGCATTGTGTGAATGAATAACTGCCGAATGCCCCGCTCCATCGATTTCCAGATTCATTGCGGCTGTCTCGACCGCTTCCTCGAATGTTCTGTACCGCATAATTCCAATCACCGGGCACATTTTCGCTCTGCAGAAGGGGTCATCGTTACCAGCCGTCTCAACAACAAAAAGCCTGACGGAAACATCAGCTTTTATCCCTGCTTCATCAGCAAGAACTGAAACGGGCCGGCCGACACACCGTTTTTGAGCGGAATCCCCGTCACGAAAAAGATACTTTCTCAATCTTGATACTTCTTCGGTATCACAGACAAAGTATGCGCCCCGCACTTCAAGTTCCCGTACCGCTGCCTCAAAATCATCATCATGTACAATTATCATCTGTTCTCCCGAACAGACGATACCGTTGTCCAGAATTCTTCCGGCAACAATCTTCCCGATTGCCTCGCCTAAATCTGCATCTCGGTCTATGATGCACTGAACGTTTCCGGTTCCGGACCCGTATGCCGGCTTACCGCTTTCATATGCGGATTTGATCACACTCGTATCACCGGCGGCAATCACAACATCAACCGCACTCATAAGCTCGCTTATATTTTCAAAATTCGGTTCTTCAACGGTCTGGATAATGTTCTCCGGAGCGCCAAGCGCTTTCAGCCTAGCATTTATAAGCTCTACCGAATAAAAAGCACATTTTCTGGCAAGCGGATGCGGCGCGATAATTATAGAATTCCGGGCCTTCACAGCAAGCATCGCATTGCTGACCGGTGTTATTACGGGGCTCGTAAAGGGCGTGAAAGCCCCAACGACACCCATCGGTTTTGCCAGCTCTATAATCCCGTTGACAGGATCCTCCGACAGCACACCTACGGATTTTTTACCCTTAAGACTGAGCCAAATCATCCTTGCCTTATTGCGGTTGATGTTAACCTTGTCGACATAAATCCCGATCCCGGTTTCTTCGACAGCCATCCGGGCAAGCACCTCGGCATTATCATAAACAGTTTTGGCGATAGCTTTCACAATGGAATCGATTTGCTTTTGCGAGTATGTTTCCAATTTATTCTGGGCTGCAGCAGCCTTTTTCACCATATCCGAAATTACATCGAATTCCATGTTCAACCTTCGCCGGTGTTCAGGCAGCAGCCATTTTTATTGCTTCTTCCAGGATCAAAAGTCCTGCCTTAATCTGCTCATCAGTTACAACGAGAGGCATAAGAGCACGGACAATCTGATTGTAGGAACCGGCGGACTTCAGAATAAGCCCTTTCGACCTGCATATTTCAAGAATTTTATTCGCAGTTTCGGGATCCGGTTCTTTGGTTTTTCTGTCTTTTACAAATTCGATCGAGACCATAGCACCGATCACCCGGTATGTACCGATGGATTCATATTTACCGTACCAGTCTTTAAAAGCTGCGCTGCATTTTTCACCAATCGCCATAGCTTTTCCGGCGTAATCGTCACGTCTCAATATTTCAATAACCTTCAGTGCCGAAGCACAGGCAAGCGGGTTGCCCCCGTAGGTTCCGCCTATTTCACCCGGGGCCAGGGCTTCCATAATTTCGTCCCGCGCGGTCACAGCGCTTATCGGCAGACCGCCGCCCATAGCCTTTGCTGTTATCAGGATATCAGAATAGACCCCGGCATCAGCCCAGTATTCTGTCGCATACAGTCTGCCGGTCCTGCAGTAACCAGTCTGAACCTCATCCGCAATAAGAAGGATGCCGTATTGGTCGCAAAGCGACCTCAATCCTTTGATATATTCAATCGGGGCGGAAATAAATCCGCCTTCACCCTGAATCGGCTCGATAATAATCGCTGCAACCTTTTTCGGGTCAACATAGTCGACAAACATGTATTTCAGTTTATCCAGGTAGTATCCGGGTAAATCTTCTGTCTTTACATTCTCATCTGTACGGTATTCATTCGGAAACTCGGCCCTGTGGACTCCGGGTGCAAGGGGCATAAAACCAGCTTTAAAAATCTGACCGCTGGTTAAAGTCATTGACATAAAAGTTCTGCCGTGAAACGCCCCGGAGAAGGCGATTATTTCGGTTCTGCCGCTGTATTTTCTTGCTATTTTTACGGCGTTGTCCACCGCTTCCGAGCCGCTGTTGAAAAAAGCAGTCCTTTTCCTGAAAGAACCGGGTGAGATCGTGTTCAGTGTTTCTGCAAGGTCGATATATTCGGCATAATGCAGGGTGTTAATCTGGGGATGAAAATACCGCTCGGCCTGGGCTTTGACTGCTTCTATTACTTCTTCATTGCTGTACCCGATGTTCAGCGCACCGATACCGCCTACCCAGTCCATTATTATATTTCCGTCCAGATCCATAACCATAGCACCTTCACCCTTATCTATAACAAAGGGGGAAGCACAGCCGATTGAGGAAGGAATTGCTTTTTTCCGTTTTTCTATGACTTCCTTCGACTTCGGCCCCGGAAGTTCTGTTATTATTTTTGGTAAAGAATCTCTAATCAATTGATTTCTCCATATTGTTTTGTTCATATACTTATTGCACTTTGTGTGCCAATCCAACACAAATCCCGATTTTATGATTATATTTTCGTTAATACGTTAAACACTATGAATATTTTTATGTAATCTTAAATTTTTTCCACTATAATTACTGTTTCACCAACACTACATATGTGTAGCTTTTCACAATAAACAGCTGGGTTATTAAAAACTTGATAATGTATTACATTTTTAATATAATCAGTATAATAGTTGCAGTAATCCTACAAAAAGGAATTGAAGAATGATCGATATAGAATTATTTTCAGAACCTGTTTTTCTGCTGAATGAGAAATTCGAATATATTTCTTCAAATCAGTCTTTCAGCAGGTACTTTACCTCACCGGCGCTGCAGGATGACATATTCCGCTTTACAGCAGACAATTCCAACGGAAAAATACAGGAGTTTCTGCTGTTCAAAAAAGATGAGCATGAGTATATCTTTCATATCTATAGAATTGAAAACGGCAGCAGTATTCTCTGTATAATATTTGAAAGCCTTTTAATAGAGCCCGTAATACATTCACTATCGTCAACACAGGTAATGAAGGATGAATTCTTCAATATGCTCAGCGTGCTGCATGATGATTTTGTGATTATTGACAAATACGGAGTGATTATCAGTGCGCTTCCGAATTTCGAGAGCCTGTACGGCCTGTCGCTTGAAGACGCAATCGGTAAAACCATTTTCGAAATGGAGGAACGGAAAATTTTCAACCCGTCGGTGGCTATCAGGGTTTTTAAATCCGGCCAGGCAGAGACCATGCTTCAGCGAACCGGGGCCGGAAAATACCTGATGTGTACGGCCATACCGATTAAAGACAAAGACGGCAATATCGAAAGAATCGTATCCTACACACGGGATATTACAAAGTATGAAACCCTCAAGGAAGAATATGAGAACCTTGAAGAAAATCTTAGATTATACAGCGAAGAGATTGAACGACTGCGCAAAGACAATGATCAGATACCTTCAGTAATAGGAAAAAGTCCTTCAATAAGAAATATAATTGCAACAATCAGCAAAATTTCCAAATTCGACGCCACTGTTCTTTTTCTCGGTGAGTCAGGGGTTGGAAAGACTATGTTTGCTAAAAAGATGCACAGTACAAGCAGCAGGAAAGACGGCCCGTTTATAGAAATCAATTGCGGCGCAATTCCTGAAAACCTTCTTGAATCGGAGCTCTTCGGCTATGAAAAAGGAGCGTTTTCCGGTGCAAGCAAACAGGGAAAACCGGGATTGATAGAACTGGCAAACGGCGGTACCCTTTTTCTTGATGAAATTGGAGATTTGCCGCAGCATATGCAGGTTAAACTCCTTAAATGCATTCAGGAAAAGAAGATTATGCGGATAGGCGGAGCATCCGTAAAAGACGTCGACTTCAGACTGATTACAGCCACGAATCAGGATCTGGAACATCTTGTACAAAATGGAGACTTCAGGGAAGATTTGTTCTACAGGCTGAATGTAATCACAATAAAGATTCCGGGACTGAAGGACCGTAAAGAAGATATATTTTCACTTGCCAACCATTTTGTAACAACAATAGGCGATAAATACGGAATAAAACGGACGCTGTCGAATACGGTCATCGATTACTTCATGGAATACGACTGGCCCGGAAATATCCGTGAACTCGAAAATCTTATCGAACGGCTGGTGCTGACTTCGGATGATTATATGATTACGGAGGAACAGCTTCCGTCCCAGATTAAAGCGAATATATTCCATACAAGCAGTAAAGAAAGATCATTGAAAGATATTATTGAAGATCTTGAACGAAGAATTATAACAGAATCCTATAAACGTCACGGGACATCCACAGGGGTTGCCGCCGAACTCAATATCAGCCAGCCGTCGGCATCCAACAAGATTAAAAAATATGTGAAGAAGTAAAAATCTACTTATACAGCAATAGTTTTTAAATCGACCTTAAAAGCTGTTATAGAAACATCAGCTGCCCCAATCTCTTAGATAATCCTCTGTTCCGTATTTTTGTTTTGTTCGCAGGTGTAATTGTAAATAATACGCAGTCATAATTCCTGCTACTGCATAAACAAGTGACATTATCTCAATATTAAGTATAATATTTATCATGAGCAGTCCTTTTCTGTCATCTGAAGAAAAACAAAGAGGTATAAAGCACCACTTCCGCCATCAGTTTTTAAACGGACTCGGCTTCAACTTTTTAGGTGATACTCCCGTGTCGCTGCTGGCCATCTATTTCGGTGCAACCAATACCCAATTAGGCTACCTGAGCGCCGTAATATATGCCTCGGGACTGCTGCTCTCGATTACGCCAAAGCTGCTTTCGGGCAGGAACATCGCTCACGTTCAATACATGGCATGGCTCATCAGGGGACTTATATGTATTGCTTACATCGCCCTGTTCTTTATAGACGGTCGACCGGCTGTGCTTCTTATAATATTATCCTATACGCTTTTCTGCGGCGTCAGAATTGTGGGGGCTTCGGTATATCAGCCTATTATCAAAATGATTTCAACAAAGAGAACGAGGGGTGAAGTCCTTTCAGCCTCTTCCATGAGATTCCAGGTTGCAACAGCGGTTTCCAAATTTGTCAGTTTTGTTGTTACTTCACTGAAACAGCTGCCCGGAGTTTCGGGAATTCTTTTTCTGAGTTTTGCAGGTATAGTTCTGAATACGCTTGCCGCTTTCGAAATCAGGAAAATCCCGTGCAGGGAAAAGATCTACTATAAAAAAGGACGTAATATTTTTTCGATATTTATAGAATCTGTGAAGAACAGGAATTTGCGCGTTCTCCTTTTTCTGTCTTTTATAAATGCCGCGATTATAGTTCTTTGCGGTTTTATCATCCCGTTCCTGAGACTGGACGCACACTTTTCTGATTCCGAGATTTTTCTTGTTACGATAGCAGCAGCGATTGGAACGATTTTGTCAGCCTACTTCACAAAAAGCTTCGCAGACAGGCTCGGCAGCAGACCGCTGCTTATCGGGGTAATCGTTCTTCTTTCTGTATCATCACTGTTATGGGTTTTTTCCGGATTTATAAGTTTCAAACCGGTATTTTACATCTTCATGTTTTTACTGACATTCTTCCTGAGGGCAAACGATCTGCTTATTGGAAGATTGATGGTCAATAATCTGCCTGAAAAAGACTCAGTAGGCTTCTCAAGCATGATGAACTTCTTCATTGCCATTATCGCTCTTTCAGCAGGATTCACCGGGGGACGGCTCGCTGATTTATCCGGCAGCCCAGGAATTATTGACTTCCGGAATAATTATGTTTATACGTTCATGCTTGTCTTTGTATTCTGCATCTTATCGCTCGTTTTGACCTGGAGGGTTAATGAAAAAAACAGCCTCAGTCCTGGCGAAGCGGCATCAATTATATTCTCCCCGTCACGGCTCACGACCTATCTCAATATAGGAAGACTCTACTCTACAGAAAATCCGATGCAGCGAAAAACTATCCTGCTGAGTATCGGAATGGATAATTCCAGGATGGCGACCGAAGAAATACGGACTATTCTTGCAAGTCCGCTTTCAAGCGACAAGGGAGAAATGATCACTTCGCTGTTTTCCAACCCGAGACAGGCACTGCTTCCCGAAATTACAGCCATAGCCTCGGAACCGGACTCGTACCATCAGCTGAAGGCAATCTTCGCCCTTGGGGCCTATCCGGGTGAAAGTACCGAAGAAACTCTGCTGAAACTTCTCGACAGTCCCGACCCCGCGGTTGTTTCAAATGCAGCAAAATCTCTTGGAAGAATCGGACATACCGGCGAACTCGAAAGAATCAGGAAGATAGCCGATGAGCCTGCAGGAATCTGGGACAAACTGAATTTCATCATAGCCCTGAAAAATATGGATCATGAGGGAAAATATCTTTCAGAGGTGTTCAACAAAGACAGACTTAATTCCGGAAGCGTCTACAACCAGACAATTTACAGCCTGTATGCCGATGTTCTAGACTTTCAGCCGCCGCTTGCAGACATCTTTCAGAGCGGAAATATCGAGAAAGGCAGCGAACTGCGTGATTTTCTTGATGAATCAAGAGAGGAAGAGGCGTTTTATAAAAATCATCGCGAGTTCCTCGAATGGTTTAAGTCCGAAGACTTCGAAAATATATGGTCAAAATGCAGATATATAGCAGAAGGGATAGAAGCTGACATCTATTATGAATACCTCAAACAAAGCATAATCAATTTCCCGCCGGATAAAAGCAGTTATGACGATGCGCTTGCAGCTGTATACTTTACATATCAGCTTCTTAAAATGTCGTAAGGCGGAAGGGATCTTCCGCCCGCTCAATCTTAATCGATTCTTACACGTTTTCCATTAAAAATCTTTCTCCGCATTACTGACGAAAGGTATTCAACTGCACCCTTATCGACCTGAAAACGTGTGCTTGTAGGCTGAATATCGATGCGGCCGAAATCAACGCTCTTTCCCTTGGTATTCTGGTTGACCAGCTTCATAAGCTCCGGGGCTGAAAGTCCGTCGCGCTTGCCGAGGTTTATCTTAATCCATGAATAATCCCCTGAATCTCCGCGATCTCTCTTTTTACCGCGAGGTCTGCCGTCCGAGCCCCTGGGTCCGCCCTGGCCTTTATAGTCACGGTCATTTCTGCGTTCGCGCGCGTACTTTTTACTTGCATCACGGCTCAGCTCGGAACCGCGGGTCACCGGCTGAAGATCATCAACATCCTTGTAGAAGTCCAGAAAACGGTTGAATTCAAGCGAAACAAACATCTTTACCAGTTCCTCACCGGTAAAACCTGCGAGTCTTTCGGCAATCACATCCATATACGGAGCTATCATTTCTTCATCGACTTTAACGGTTTTCACCTTTTCGATCAGGGAAAGAAGCTGGGCTTCGCAGATCTCCTGTTTACCAGGAATCTGGGCTTCGGAAATGGTACGGCCCAGGTTCTGTTCAATCCGTCTGATTCTGTGGCGCTCTTTCATGTTGATAATCGCAAGTGATATACCCGAAGCCCCCGCTCTTCCGGTTCGGCCGCTTCTGTGGTTGTATATTTCAATTTCATCAGGCAGGTCATAGTGAATTACATGGGATAGTTCTTTTACATCAAGTCCGCGTGCGGCAACGTCGGTTGCAATCAGCAGCTGCAGCCCCTTCTCGCGAAACTTTCCCATTATATACTCTCGCTGCTCCTGCGAAAGATCGCCGTGCAGGGCATCTGCGCTGTAGCCTTCCTTTATCATTTTCTCTGCTATAGCGCGGGCGGAAGCCCTTGTCTTGCAGAATACAATTCCGTAAATACCCGGGTAAAAGTCAACGAGGCGTTTGAGCGCCTGGAACTTATCGCGCGCGTGTACAATATAGTAACTGTGGGTAATGGTCGAGGCGCCTGCATTTTTTTTACCTGCGGAAACTTCAACAGCATCGTGCATATATCTGCGGGCAATGTCCTCTACCTCAGCGGGCATTGTGGCTGAAAAAAGGAGGCTTGTCCGGGTCGGCGGCAGTGCTTCAACAATTGCATCGAGCTCTTCCTTGAAACCCATATTCAGCATTATGTCGGCTTCATCGAGTACGAGGTATTTGAGTTCCGAAAAATCAACCTGTCCCCTGCTGATAATATCTGCAAGGCGGCCCGGAGTCGCGGCAACAAACTGCGCTCCTGCATTGAGTTCCTTCAGCTGCGGACCGTAGGCCGCCCCGCCGTAAACGGCGGCAATTCTGAATCCCTTGATATATTTTGTGTAGCTCTCAATATCACGTGCAATCTGCAGACAAAGCTCCCGGGTGGGACAGAGGACAAGCGCCTGTGTACCACGGGATTCAGTGTTAATTCTTTCCAGTACGGGCAGACTGAACGCTGCGGTTTTTCCGGTACCTGTCTGTGCAAGACCGACAATGTCGCCGGTATTCTCAATAATCTTTGGTATGACCTTTTCCTGAATGGGGGTCGGGTACTCGAAACCCAGCTCTTCCGGGGATCAAGATTTAATTCGGTAAATTTCAATTTATATCCTTATCGTATGTATATTTACGTGAAAATCCATTGGTTTGGAAGTGCATCATTCGAAGGTTATCCAATCCTATAGTAAAGGTGTAGTAAAGTCAATGCGTGGTTAAACAGCCTTTTTTTCACTTTTTTCTGTTACTGTTTTATATTTTGTACGTAGTATTATTATATTTACACTCATGGAGAGACAAATGAAAAGAACAATTACAATATTAATGATTTTAGCAGCCGTATTTTTCGCTGCGCAGGCTGTTTCTGCCGAAGGACAGCACGAAGACGGACAAAGAATTATAACAGTTACCGGCACAGGCAAGGTATCTGCAGCCCCTGACGTGGTCAGGCTGAACCTCGGTGTACAGAGCGTTAATTCTGACCTTAACTCGGCTATCGAAGACAACAACACCAGAATAGCTGATATTATCAGCGTCATCGAAGAATACGGGATACCGTCTGCTGATTTCCGTACCTCAAATTTCTCGGTTTATTATCAGCAGCCGTACGGCGATTCAAATACTGCCGGAACCTACAACGTGAACAACAGCATATTTGTTGAAATGAAAGACATTGACCGCATCGGAAATTTTATCGAAGACGCACTCGGCGCCGGGGCGAACCAGTTTTACGGCCTCGATTATGCAATAAGTGATCCGGAACCCCTGATGAAAAAAGCCCGTGAGCTGGCTGTAAAAAATGCAATAGAACTGGCGGATGAGACTGCCGGATACGCAGATCTTGCTATTGGAAAAATCATCAGCATGGAAGAGATGCAGAACTACGCCGGAGGTCCTGTCTACGTCGCTGAAATGTCGATGGCCCGCGGAAGCAACAGCATAGCTGCTCCTACCGAAAAGACGATTCAGGTGCAGATTACAATAAAGATAGAGCTTAAATAGCCGCTAATGATTAATTCGAAAAATATAAATGCGGCATATTTTGCCGCATTCAATATTTAAAAGGCATTCATTACTATCCCGCTTATGAAAGGTATCAACCAGAAAATCCATACCACTATGCTGAATTTATGAAAGTTCTGCTTCATCTTTTCATTGTGCATAGCAATTACGATGGTTGCCCATACAGCATGAATAAACATCAGAATAATAGCCGCAAGACCGGTTGCTCCGTGAAGATTCATCTGAAATCCATCAGCAATCTTCCCCATAAGCGTTGTCCCTATGGTGTCGAAGGCAAACCCTGCCCAGAACAATAAAAGGAACTTTCTATTAAGACCTCCGGCGAGTTTCTCGCCCCACACTCCGGCCGAATAGAAAGATAGTGCGGCAAACATTAAAATAATCGAAAAAACCAACATTTAATAATCTCCTGCTATATCAAATATATATACAACTGAACCGGTAAGCAAAGCGGTAACAATTCAGTTTATCCATTAAACCGTAAAGCTGCGATCTTACCTAATTCTTCTGTTTTTATATTTATCTGTTCCCAGTCCACAGGACGGTTCGCTGATTCTTCAGCCGTTTTCAGGCTCTTCACTTCCTCAAAAACTTCACCGAAGATGTCGCTGTATTTTCGAAACGCAAATTTGCGAACAACCTTCAACAGCTCAAACCATAAATATCTATAAGCAGAAGAAGCCCTCGGGGCCCGTTCGAAATCAAAATTCTGAATAAGGCCGACTAAAACCTCAGCCTCTTCCCGTTTACTCCTGCATCGTGAATATTCAAGATTCCCGGCCAGTGATTTGAGTTCCGCCTGTGAAAGTTCTGACAGCTCGTCCGAATCAGGCATCCCGGTAAACCTGTAATAGTAATCAGTCGGGACAGCTGCCCTGCGGTTTGCCATCAGGTATACAACGCCATCGGGTCCGGTCTCAAAGCGTTCGAGGAGCCTTGCCGGCGAAAAGCCTTCATTAAGGACTGATACTATTGATCGAAGCGCAAGAATACGGTCAACTTCAGTCCTGTCCGACCTTACCCGCTGTTGTGTCTTCGCAAGCACCAGCTGAAATTCCACATTCCGGTTAGCCCTTCCTATACTCTGTCTGCCTCCCCTGTAGATAACATAATCTCGGCAGAAGATTTCGGTCCGGCCCATCGAGGACAGGATATCAAAAAGCTGATCAAACGGTATAATGCCTTCAGTGTTATAGCTCAGAACTATATATTTCGCGTCTATAAGCGAGAGCAGCCGCTCAAGCTCTTCCGGAGCGGTTTGAGTATAGCAGTAGTCCGACCTTGTTTCAGTCCAGTCAGGCCGTATACCGGCCTTTGATTTAAGCACGCCTTGGCTGGTTTTAGCCGGGTCGACCGGCGGTTTGTCCCATCTTGCAATAGTATTCAGCATAAAATAATTGCTGCCGTACTGGTGCTGGTTATAGGGAGGATCAAGATAACATATATCAAATACCCGGCCGGCGGCAAAATCAGCCGCATCCACCGAATCCACAGTGTATTCACAGCCTTCTGCTGCAGGTACTGCAAGCGGAATCTGCAGCTCCATCGGGGCCATAATCCGCTTCAGCGCGTCCTTCCCGTGCCCGCCGAAACCCTTATGGTAGGCTTTGAAAACACCGTTGGTATTGGCATGGGTAGCGGCCTGGTACAGCAGCGGTGCAAGCAGAAGGCATTTCCGAAGGTAATCATCGCCTCTCAGGTCCCAGCCCGGAAACATCGCTTCGATATTGTTTCGTACCGCATCAATAAACAGCGCGTTTTCACGGGTATAGAACAGTCTCTCTGTCCGGTAATCAGCGGAAGCAGTCTGCCCCGGGGCATAATGACGGCTGATATACTCTTCGGACTGCGCCGGGCCGGCCGAATTATTCAGCGATTCTATGACCGCGGCAATTCCGCCTTCGGAATGAAAAAGCGCATCAGCTTCCCCCTGCGAAACGGCTATGTGGGCGGTATTGATCACCTTCGAATAAAATTCCCAGTCGTTGGATGCAACACTGAATCCCATCAGCTTCGCAAGCCTCGAAACCGAGCCGCTTCCGGAGAAACAGTCTCCAAAACGGAGGTTTTTAATTCCGGAAAAGTCGGGGCGGCCCGAAAGCTCGGCAAAAACCTCACCGAGAAAAGACAGCAGGCGTCTTTTATTCCCGATGTAGGCTATCAGCTGGTTCTTGACGTAAGGGTTATTCAGGATTGAATCGCTCAGTTCCACATCTAATCCGGAATGTAAGCTGCCATGTTTATTTCGGTTTCGAATACTTCTACGCGTGAAATCGGAGAATCCGGAAGTTCCGCCTTCAAAGATTTATAGATATGAAAAGCAATCAGTTCCGCGCTAGGTTCACGCTCAGTGAAATGCTCATTTTCATTCAGAAGGCTGTGATCTATCCTGTCGAGAACCATCTTCAGCGTCTTCTTGAGTATTCCGAAATCAAGCAGCATACCTCCCTCATCAAGCTCACTTCCTTCTGCGAACACCCTGACCTTATAATTATGGCCGTGAAGGTTCTCACATTTACCGTGATAATGGACCAGGTAATGGGCCGCCGCAAAATTGTCTTCTACTCTTACTTGAAACATCTTTCCCCCGTTAGATATAATACATCCAGTATGCAGAAAAGACTATCAGCTTTAACCGGCAATATCAATATTACAGGGCAGACCGGGCCTGACCCTTTAATCAGCGGGATCGCTTATGATTCGCGCAATGTTAAAGAAGGCTTCCTTTTTATCGCACTGAAGGGGCTTCATACCGACGGACACTCATACATCGGCAAAGCCGTGGAAGCAGGGGCGGCAGCAGTCCTCCATTCGGATGAGATTGCAAAGGACAGCTGCCCGGATACGGCCTTCATCAGAACCCCGGATACAAGAATTGCCATGGCGCCCGCTGCAGCGGCATTCTATGACAACCCTGCCGCAAACCTGACTACAATCGGGGTAACCGGTACCGACGGAAAAACCTCGACTGTGTACTACATCGATCAGCTGCTTGAATTATGCGGAATCGAAAGCGGGTTCATATCAACTGCCGCGTGTAAAACTGCCGGCATAATAGGTAAAAATCCGTACCGACAGTCTACCCCTGAGGCAGTGGAAATAAACATGATGCTCACCGAAATGCTCGACAACGGTAAAACTCACGCTGTAATCGAGTCGACATCTCACGGTCTTTCAGAAAAGAATAACCGCCTCGGAGAGATAAGCTTCGACGCCGCAGTGTTTACGAACCTTAGTCACGAGCACCTCGAATTTCATGGAACCATTGAACAGTACCGGCATGATAAGGCCAATCTGTTCCGTAAACTCAAGAACACCGGCTTCGGGGTGGTTAACGCCGATGATGAAAACGCGCAGTACTTCATCGATGCTGCCCCTGTAAGGGTTTATACATGCAGCCTGAAAGACCCGTCGGCTGATTTTTACGCAGGCAGCATCGACCCCGGTATAAGCGGAATCAGCTTTGATTTAACCGTTAATGCAAATTTCGACTCCGACAGCGAAACAGAAGCGCCCTATGCCCCGGCGACTGTCAGAGCTGAAATTAAGCTGCCGGGAATGTTCAATGTTGAAAATATTCTTGAAGCCTTTGCTGCAGTTTACGTACTTACAAAAAAATCTCCTGCCGAACTTGCAGCCCTGCTGCCAGAAATTACCGCGGTAAAGGGCCGTATGCGCATTATTGAACAAGGTCAGCCTTTTACCGTCATCATTGATTACGCGCATACTCCCGGTTCATTCATAAAGCTCTTTCCTGACATGAGGGAAAGAACAGGCGGCAGACTGATAGCTGTATTCGGCTCAGCCGGTGAACGCGACGTCGAAAAGCGGCCCGAACAGGGAATGATCGCGGCTTCCTATGCCGACATCCTTGTACTAGCCGATGAAGACCCGCGCGGCGACGGAGCGATGCAGATAATAGAAGAAATAGCTGCAGGAGCGATGAAGGCCGACAGAAACGCCCCGGGCGCCGGAGGCAGAAAGCTTGAACCGCTGGTCCGGGAACTGAACCTGTTCACAATCCCCGACAGAAAGAA
>QKCC01000271.1 GCA_003245835.1 Spirochaetales bacterium
TACTGGGCGGAATCCGAGGAACTCGGTACACCAGTCCGGCGGCTGAGAACCTCTGGAAGAAATGCTGACGTCATCCTTGTTCGCCCAGCTGCCTCCTCGGACAGATTTTTCCACGCCGTCATAGCTTCCGTAATAGGGTTCATTATAGGCCGGGTTTCTGGATGTGATCAGGGCGGATGCCGGTGCATACCAGTTGTCGCACCATTCCCAGACATTTCCGCGCAGATCGTACAGGCCGCTGCTGTTAGGGTATCTTCCGTCGGCTGACAATGGACCGGATGAATTTCCGCTGTTGAAGACCCCTGTACCGTTTTCTTCGGTAGCAGCGGCCCATTCCCATTCATATTCATTTGGAAGCTTTACCGTGTAGTCATTCAGGTATGTGGGCAGTTTTGTCTGAAACCAGTCGCAGAATGCGGATGCAGCATACCAGGAAACAAATTTTACAGGTTTATTTCCTTCCGAGCTTTCCGAGCTTTCAAAATCCTTCAGATAATCAATGTTAACAAGCCCCTGCTGTATAAGCGATTCTATATTGTCTTTTCGCCATAACGGATTTTCTGCAAGAAAATTTTTGTACAGATCGTTGGTAACCTCACGATCCATTAAAAAGAACTCATCGACAGCAGCCGGGTAGGGAAAATTATTTCCGTCGGCGCCCATCAGAAACTGCCCTCCCGTCAGCATAACGAACCGGCTGCCGTATACTGTAACAGCGGCCTGTGCCGATGGGTAATCGTTGCTGAAATCCCTCAGGAATGCTCCGTATTCTTCCTGCAGTGCAGGATACCAGTTCAGACTGCCTGAGGACCTTGTTTCATCAGTGAGTATACTGTAGAACCAGAAAGGCAGGTTCTCCAGGAATTTTGCTGCATCCTGAAAAAAGGACAGTTTTGTAAAGTCGGAGACAAGATCACCGCTTCTTTCGACAGGGCCATGGCCGCTGACATTTTCATAGACAATAACTGCATCCAGAAAATCAGAATACAGTATTTCGTTATGTACAAACGGTATCACACTGTATAAAAAAGCAGACAGCGAGCGCACATCGGCATAGCCTGCCTGGTATAAATCATTAAAAAGACTGCCGAGAACAGGTTTTGGCTGGTAATTGTCAAAGTATGAATCAATCATTGCCCAGCGCGCAAACTCCGTAAATCCCGCTTTAAGAAAACCTTCAGGATCCTGCAACTTGATATCTGACGATACAGTTCTTTTTTTGGGCGCAAACAGGGATGCAAAAAGCCTGTTTTCCGCTTTTATATTCTGTACTGATACCTGAAAAAATTTCTTTTCCATTCTGATTTCATGTTCGCCGGCAGGTACAAAAACCCTGCAGGGGGTTGCCCCTGCGTACTTACCGTCAATCAGAACCGCGGCATTTGCCGGTACCGATTCGAAACTTATCAGCGTGCCCGGACGAACGATCCCCGGCAGAAAAAAAAGCAGAAAGACTGCTGCAATTATTATCGCTGTATATAGAATAACAAGAAATTTGCCCGGATGCATTCCGAATACGGGTTTAAGTTTAACCTGATCATTATCTGACATACATTGAGATTATATTTATATCACGGCCTTGTCAACTTTTACACTTACATGATATTGTTGACCCATGAGCAGCTTCTACGAAAAAGTACAGGCCAATACTGAAACCTTTCTGAGTTGGCGAAAAAAGCGAAGACGAATCAGAAAAGAAAAGGAACAGAAAAAAAATCCGGTAGTCGACTGGATTGAAGCCTTTTTATGGGCCGCCGTAGTGGTACTCATTCTGAACCAGTATTTTTTCCAGGCTTATACAATTCCTACGCCGTCAATGGTTCATACTTTGGAGGTGAAAGACCGCCTCTTCGTAAACAAGATGATCTTCGGTCCGGAACTTATACCCGGAAGGTTTAAGACCTCAACCGGCCGTATTCCGCACCGGAATGAAATAATCATTTTTGAAAGCCCGACATACCTTTCAAAAGGTCCTGTATTCGATATTACACAGCGTCTTATTTACATGATTACTTTTTCGCTGGTAGATATTGACCGTGACCGGAACGGAGATCCCAAACCCCATTTTCTTATTAAGAGATCTATGGGGCAGGCCGGGGATCAGCTCAGAATTATTGACGGTGAAGTTGAACTAAAACCTGCAGGTTATTCCGAGTGGCTGCCCGAAAGTGATTTCAAGCAGCTTGCAGGCAAAGAATATACAACAAGGCGTCTTCTCGATGCAAAAGACTACCCGGGCATCAGGGCTTCGGCATTCATGGATGCTGCCGATTACGCACATATTGCAACAAACAGCGTATGGGAAGAAGAATATGCGACCCTTACGAACCGTTATACGGATATGTATTCATGGGGTAATTACCGCTACCAGGCTATGTACGAGATTAACCCGCAGCTTCACCAGTATGGAAGTGCATGGCGCAAAGGTGAACAGGGCTGGTATATTCCCGAAGGCTGGATTTTCCCTATGGGCGACAACCGCGATAACTCGAGGGACGGCAGATATTTCGGTCCGGTCAGCCTTGAGAAGGTTCTAGGTAAAGCATCTTTTATTTACTGGCCCCTGAACAGGGTACGCGTTATTAAATAGCCGGGAGAGTATCTTGTCATACGTCAGCAGAAAAAGCTGGAAGAACCGTTCTTCCGGCCTGGGGTATTCTGATAAACGAAACGGAAAAATCAGAAGACTGATTCTATTTGTATTCCTTTTCTTTCTTCTTTTTGAAATTGTGACTTCTTTGTTTATAATTTCATTTAAAGTTGATTCTATTTCAATGGAACCGACTATCCCTTCAGGTGCTGTCATTTTAGCCTTTCCGCTTGCATACAGTCCGGAGATACCGTTTACGAATGTACGGCTGCCGGGTATAAGAAAACCGCTTCGCGGAGACCTCGTAATTGCATCTCCGGCATATATTTCAGAGAACCCATGGTACGAACTTGTACTCGATTCAGTGATCCGTTTTTTCACACTGCAAAACAGAGGTTTCAATGATGAGAAGGGTACCGTATCGACCAAATCAGTGAAGCGGATTGTAGGAATTCCCGGTGATACGGTTAAAATGGAAGATTCCGTAATGTTTATAAAACCAAAAGGCAAAAACAATTTCTTTCCGGAAAAAGAAGTCATGTCTGTTGAATACTCCATCGAAAATTATATCAAGCCCGACCTGCTTACAAAGGATTTTCCGCTTTCCGGAAACATGGCTGAAATCACGCTCGGCCAGGATGAATACTTTATTGCCGGAGACAACCGGTCGCTTTCAAACGATTCCTATTACTGGGGTCCTGTAAAAATCAGCAATCTCAAGGCACGAATCATTCTTGAATATGCACCTGAAATAAAAATTCCTAAATGACGCTTTCGCTCTACATTCATATTCCGTTCTGCAGCAGCAAATGCGCTTACTGCGATTTCTACTCCGTACCTTTAAAGAAAACCGATTCCTACAACCTTCAGAAAAAGCTGATTGATGCGCTACTTATTGAAACTGAAACCAGGCTGTCAGTTCTTGAAAAAGTTTCTTTACAAACTATCTTCATCGGCGGGGGAACGCCGTCCATCCTGAACCCGGATTTGTTATCTAATTTTCTTATCAGACTCGGTAAAATCACTGCCGGCCTGTGTAAAAATAATATTGAGTTTACGACAGAAGCCAACATCGGCTCGTGTACTGAAGATTTTCTTGATGCGGCATCTTCCGGAGGAATAAACCGGCTGAGCCTGGGAGTTCAGAGCTTCGACACATCAAACCTGGAACAGCTTGGAAGAAAATGCGGCACAGCTGATATATTCGACAGCGCTGCAGAAATCAGAAGCAGCTGGCCGCACAGCTTCTCAATCGACCTGATATCGGGACTCAACAGAAACTATATAGAAGATCTTGAAAAAGCTGTTCGGCTTAACCCCGACCATATTTCCGCCTACCAGCTCACCGTAGAAGATGGAACACCGCTCCATGCTGATATTACTGCAGGCAAAAAGAAGCGCCCTTCCGATACGCTTCAGTCATCAGCAATTAGAGGCACATGCAGCTTTTTAAAAAAATCCGGCTACAGCCGTTACGAAATATCCAACTACAGCAGGCCGGGGATGGAAAGCCGTCACAATACGCGCTACTGGCAGATGCAGTCCTATCTGGGTATCGGGCCGTCCGCCGTATCATCGTTTTACGACCAGGCACCTATCACGCGTACCGAAAACATTCGCGACGTTATTAAATATATCGATGCGATTTCAAAAGGCGATAACGATGACCTCCGATCTACCGAAATCCTTTCGGATTTTGATTTTCTGGTCGAACACTACCTGATGGGGTACAGAATGACCGCAGGAATTGATGAAACAATCTTTCAAGAAAGATTCGGAAAACACTCTTCGTTTTATATCCCCGAAACAATCGCCGGATGGCAGCGTAAGGGCTTATTCTGCAGAAGCCGCAGCGCCCTGACATCACGGGGGCTTATGTTTCTGGACCGGATGCTTGCCGACGTCTACGACGAACTTTCATCGAATAAAAATCCATAAATTTCTTAAAAAATATTATTTTATCTATATATCAGCGGCAAAAGCTTATAATTACAAAGCACCTTCAATTATGATGATTATATAAACCTGTCTTTGCCTTATTGAGTAAAAACTAAATATTCTGATAAATGAGCCTTTTTGACAGTATCAGCACACGGGTTGGCACCTTTTAAACAATTAGTTATAAACTTATATATCATTGAAGACAAACAGGAGAAATAATGTACTCTGCATTAGAGAAATACGATCCGCAGCTTTTTGAGCTGATTAAACAGGAAGAAGCAAGGCAGAGCGGAGTCCTGAGACTGATTCCCTCTGAGAATTATGTTTCGCAGGCCGTCAGAATGGCTACAGGAAGCTGTCTGACCAATAAATATTCGGAAGGTTATCCCGGAAAACGCTACTACGAAGGTCAGCAGGTTACAGACCTCGTTGAAAATGTCGCCCGCCACAGGGCAACCAAGATTTTCAAAGCCGATCATGCAAATGTTCAGCCTTACTCCGGTTCGGTCGCGAACCTCGGAGCATATAATGCGCTTATTAAACCCGGTCAGAAGATAATGGGGCTTACTCTCGGTTCAGGCGGACACCTTACCCACGGAGCGAATGTAAGTATAACAAGTAAATTTTTTCAGGCGGTAAATTATTCCGTCAATGCCGATGGATACCTCGATTACGATGAAATAAGGGATTTGGCCAAAAGAGAAAAACCGGACATTATCGTTTCAGGAACAACAGCCTATCCGCGTGCCATTGATTTTGAGATTTTCGGAAACATCGCTAAAGAGGTTGGAGCCTACCATGTGAGCGATATTGCACACCTTTCGGGACTTGTAGTAGCCGGGCTGCATAAATCGCCGGTGCCATATGCCGACATCGTATCAACAACCACGCACAAAACGCTCAGAGGCCCGCGGGGCGGTATGCTGCTCTGCAAGGCCGAACATGCGGCAAAACTCGACAAGGCAATTATGCCGGGTCAGCAGGGCGGTCCCCATATGCATACAATCGCTGCGATTGCGGTAGCACTTGCCGAAGCGGATACGCAGGAGTTCCTGCTGTATGCCGAGCAGATCCTGAAAAACTCAAAGCGTCTGTCGGAAAAACTGATTGAAAAAGGCTTTGACCTTGTTACAGGCGGAACAGATAACCATATTATTCTTATTGACCTGCGCCGGAAGAATATTCCGGGACGCGATTTTGCCAAGGCGCTTGACCGCGCAAGGATTGTCGGCAACTTCAATACTGTTCCGCATGATCCAGCGCCTCCGACAAAACCCAACGGCCTGCGCATCGGAACCCCTGCTGTTACAACGAGGGGTATGCGAGAGCCCGAAATGGATGTGATTGCAGATCTGATTAGCAGGGTAGCCGACAACATGGGCAACGAAGAAGCAATATCCGATATCTCGAAAGAGGTAATGGAACTCACTTCAAGATTTCCCGTTCCCGATCATTTTATAATTCCGAAAAAGAAGGAATCTCCTTTCGGATGTGATGAAGATTAATTTCGATTAGCATAGGAACAATGCAGGGCCCTCCAGGGCGCTGAGGTTTACAGAGTTTAAAAAAAAGGCTAAGCGCTTAACGGCTGCTTAGCCTTTTCTGTCTATTTCCCGGATAACTTTAAGTGCTCGAATCCGCACATCATTCCTGCCTGCCGTTATTTCAGCAGTTCACAGAATTCTTCAAGATCGGGAAAGAGCATCTCGGCATATTCATCGAAAGGCGTGGGCATATCGTTTACAATAATAATTCTGCCGCCGCTTTTAACGGTCTCCAGCGGAATAGAAGCCGCCGGCTGTACAGTCAGCGACGAGCCGAGCACCAGCATCAGATCGGACTTTGCAGCCATTTCGAATGCCTTGTTGATTGCGCTGGCAGGCAGCGCTTCCCCGAAAAAGGTGATATCGGGTTTTATTATTCCGCCGCACTTTTCACAGACAGGGATTTTTCCGCTCTGCACAATCCTGGCTGCCTCTTCATAGCTGATACCGTGTCCGCAGTCAAGACAGTGGTGCATCAGCGGTGATCCATGAACCTCAATCACAATCTTTGATCCGGCACGGTGGTGCAGCAGATCTATATTCTGGGTAATTACGGCTTTAAGAAGTCCGTCCGTCTCGAGTCCGGCAAGCATTCGATGTACCGCGCTCGGCTCCTTTTCATAGATGTTGTAGATAAAATCCCGGGTTCTCGAATAATAGAACGACGGGTCCTGCAGAAAATAACCCAGGTCAAAAATCCTGTCGGCATCCTTTTCATTGTACAGCCCGTTTTTACCGCGGAAATCCCTGATTCCGGAAAGCGTGGATACTCCGGCGCCGGTAAAGGCCGTGAGATATTTTGATTTTCGTATGAGTGCTTTTACCTCATTCATTCCGGGATGCCCATGTCATCAATTACCGCTGATTCGAACGAACCGGCAAGGAATGCAGCGTCAGCTTTTTCATCGTTTTCAGACATCATCAGAGCAAGCCTCTGTGTGATCGACAGTATAAGATTCTGTTCCCAGTCTTCGAGTTTTTCAAATTTATTGGTAAAAGACTGATCAAGAAGCGACGGCTTCTGTATCAGAATTTGATTAGCGGTTTCGGTAGTACTGACAAGAACCCTTCGCTTGTCATTTTCGGTTTTTCTGCGGATAAGCAGGCCGCGCTGCTCAAGCCGTTCGACTATATTCGTTACCGTTGCCTGGCTAAGACTGATCTCACGGGCAAGCGTACCCAGCGCAATTTCTCCGTTTGCAGCAATTACCTGCAGCAGGATCAGCTGCGGACCGGTCAGTCCGTATTTTTTGACAAGTTTCTTTGAATGCAGATCAGTGCATCGTATAATCTGACGCAGTGATATCAGTAAGTCGTAATATACGTTTTCTTTATTTAACAAATCATGCCTCTGGACTATAATATAAACGAAGTTTAATTTTCAAACAATATTATTTTATATTTTGAAACAGTCGTATGCGCTTATAAAACCTGCGGCTGACCAGGCCTGAAAAGCTTTTCCCATCGGTCGGCCGGTTTTTCCGTGCATCCATTCATTAAATTCCCATTCCTCCTTGATTCCTGCTTCGTTTATTCGCGCCAGCCGGTAAAGCTCTCTCTGGGCGAGGTCTCGCATACCGAGACCATTTATAAACTGTATCCAGTACCCGCCGATAAACGGCCAGACACCCCCGTTATGGTAATGGTGGGGCAGGTTCAGAAGATTAACGGTATAATACTGCTTCCAGCCCGGATCGCCTGCTGTTATAGGAGGGTACAGGTTGTTGACAGGCGCGGGTTCATTAACGCCGACACCCCACATAAAACTGAAAGCGGTACGTGCCTTCTCGAGCGAAATTACATTGAACAAGCCGGCAAGAATGTTGGCTAAAACATCGCACCGCCAGTCAAACCCGAACGGAGTGATCTCCGCGATAAGATACTGTGTGTCGCCGAGGCTGAACTGCTGGTCAGCAAAACTGTTCAAAGTATCGTTGTTTATGCTCGGCCAGAATTTCCTGTTAATTGTTTCCCTGATGATCTGGGCCTTTCTGAGGTAGTCCGAAGCCTCCTGATACGCGCCCAGGAGCTCTTCAATCCTTCCCGCACAGAGATTACAGTAATACCAGAGGACCTCATCGTATAGAACGTTATAGCTCCTTCCGAACAGATCAGTCCAGTCTCCCGCCTCGGGAATCTCTATCAGGTAATCCGAATTACTGTCATGGGCCCAGAGCCACCGCATTATATTTCTGACAGCTTCTGCGTACTTTCGTAAAAAATCATAATCCCTTGTATTCCGGATAAAATTGTACACTGCGATTATAAGCCAAAGCCCGCTGTCAATCGAACAGATTCCCCCGACACCGGAATAATCGGGTGTATTATCGTCTATGCGCACATTGCTCGGGACCTGCCCCGATGCACTGACGTTCTCGATAAGCGTTACAAGCGTCTGACGCTGACATGCAGATATTTCAGCATCATCAAGCGAAAGGGAATTGATGACTGTAATTGCACCGTCACGCGCCCAGACACTCCGGTAATTCTCGTCGGTATTATTAAAGGAGTTGTCTTTAAGGCTGCATGCGGAAAAACCCAGGGGCGTGATGTTCTTCTTCAAAGCTTCGATTGCCTTTCCGTAGGCGGTCTCTACGAAGCCGATTTCTTCCACTGTCAGGCCCGTGAAGGTCTCTGATCGGAGTACAGCCCTTATTGACGGCGCAAAACGCTTATGTCCGATATCATGCCGGCTGGTATCTGCAATACTGGTGATAACACCGTAGTGCATCAGCCCTTCAAGAATTCCGTCGGCAATCGTCTGCTTCGCTATGTAGGTCGGAATCTTTACGGTTGCGGCATAGAGCTCCGGCTGTGCGTTTTCGACTACGATACCTTTTACACCTGCGACCTGAAACATGGAAGAGTCGTTACCCGTATCCCCGCCGACAATAACATCTTCCGGTGAAATCGACAGGCTGTCTATCAGCCATTTAAGCGCGTTTCCCTTGTTGGCGTACTGCGGAAGAATATCAAGGTCTCTTGAACTTGAATATACGAGGCTTACCTTCAGGCCGGCAGCCTGAAGAGCGCTTTTAATTTCATTAAGCCTGTCAGGCCCTGCATCATACAGGTACCATGAAGATTTAAACTCATCCTGAAATTTCTTCGGCTGTTCCTCTATATCGCTGAACTGCCTGACGGTCTGCTGAACCTTCCCGATGTCCCATCCGGTGGTAAGCGTGCCGGAAAATTCCTTCACGACGCCCCCGTTTCTGAAATCATATATTAAGGTTCCAACACCGCTGATACAGAAATCCGGTTCAGGAAGATCGCTTTCCTCAATCAGGTCTTTCACACTCTTCAGAAGCCTGCCTGAATTATAGCAGAGCAGGGGACGCTCCGAAGGTTCGAGGTTCTCCCATGTCAGTTTAAACCGTAATGTCGAGTCCGGGTTCCCTGTAAGGGTCCCGTCAAGATCGAATGATAACAGTTTAATCATTTTACTTCCGATCCGACCGACTGCATAAGTTTTCCGGCGATTTCAGTCCAGGAAAAATTTTCTCTTGCATTAATACTTCCTTTATTCGACAGGTTCTGATAAAACCCCTGATGATTAATAATCGAGGCCATATCCGACGCAACAATTTCTATTTTGAAAGGATCGGCAACAAGCGCATGTGTTCCGTCGTCCAGCACCCGGCACAGACCGCCCTGACTTGTGACAATCGTCGGAGTTCCGCAGGCCATTGCCTCAATAGCCGTCATTCCGAAGGGTTCATACCTGCTTGAAAGAATAAAAAGGTCCGCCGCCCGGTAAATATCCGCTAAATCTTCGTCCGGAACATACCCGAGAAAAACAACCTTGCTTTTTAAACCGTATTTATCAATCAAATCCGTCAGGCTGCTGTAAATAGATTCCTCAACAGCGTCCCGTTCATCATGTCCGACTGCAAGCACAAGCTGAGCGTCACAGTACCTGTGTACAAGAATATTAAATGCTTCTACAAGCAGATCGAGTCCTTTGTTATGCGCCAGCCTCGAGAGTGCAAGAACACAGTTGTTTTTGAAGTTGAATTTTTCCTTCAGCATCGCTTTTGATGCCTCTCCCATTGGGTAGAACTTGTCATCATCGTAACCGGGAGGTATCATTTCAATCTTTTTTTCGGATACGCCGTATTCAGTTTCCAGAATCCCGGTCTGTATCGGTGTTGTCGCAATAACCTTTTGAGACTTATTGAAGATTTCCTGCTCGGTTTTAATTCTTACTCTGAAATTATATTTTATTTCAAAATTGTTATCGCTTTCGGGGTAGTCCTGCTCAAGATTTTTCTTTTTCCACCTGCCCAGCGAATGCGGCGTATGTATATGCGGTATGTTCAGCTGTTCCGCCAGTTTCATCCCGGCTATTCCCGCGTCCCAGTAATGACTGTTGATAAAGATGTATTCAGACCCGTCAGCTTCAATTTTTTCAGCGGCGGCGGCCGACCAATCATCTATAACATCGCACATGTACTCTTTAGGAATAAACTCTTTTCCTCCGCAGGGAACGCGTATAATTTCAACGCCTTCAGCAACGTCTTCACGTTCCGCCTGATCTTCGAATTGCCTGGTATAAATATCAACCTTGTACCCGATTTTAGCTAATACCTTCGACAATTCTAGCACAAAGACTACCTGTCCCCCTGTGTCCGGTGCCCCAAGCGGCGGTTCTGCCGCTAAATAGCCGTGGGTTGAAATCATCATTATTTTTTTACTGAAAGGTGATTCGCCGTCTGAATCCGAGACCGTTTTTTCATTTTTTGACATTGAACTTTCATAATTGGCAGTGATATTCAAAATATCCTCCTTAAACATGTTATAAATATAAATTTTATTCTCTTTATTTTCAACTCTAACTATTATAATTGACAAATACCCCTGGAGTTATCAAAGCAGATTATATTTATATATCGATATATTAAATAATTATAACTATTTTCATACAGCTATCTTCCTTATAACTCATACTTTCAGGTTGAAACTTTATTAGAATTGTAATAACTTTTAATCATTGTGCTTATTTTTAATTAAAACTAAATCAACGGGAGGAATCTTACTGAAATGAGCGAAAAGAAAGACAACATCATCTTTAACTGCCCTGAATGCGGCAAAAAACTCCAGGTAGGCAGCGATAAAGCCGGCATCTCGGCAATGTGCCCGAACTGCGGTAAACGAATTACAATTCCTGGCAAAAAATAGATTATTATGAAGGTTCTTGCTGTCTGCGGAAGTAAAAGGAAAAACGGTAATACGGCGTCTCTGCTTAATAAAACTCTTGAACCTTTTAAATCTGCAGATATAGAAACAGAAATCATATTCCCGGGTGATCTGCAATTTTCCGGATGCAGCGGATGTGAAGGCTGCAGCAGCGGCAGGCTGTGTATTGTTAAAGATGATATGCAGAAGATCTATCCGAAAATCATTGAAGCCGATGCTTTGATAGCCGGATCACCGACATATTTCTTTAATATGACATCTGACATGAAGAAATTCATTGACCGCTGCTACTGTTTTTTTTCATTTGACAAGACAGATCGTTCGGTCTGGATCAGCAGGCTGAATCAACCAGCGTGTAAATTTCTTGGACTGATATCCGTTTGCGAACAAAACAACATTGCTGATATGGGAGTTACCCCCTCAGCCATGCAGTCGGCATTTGAATCATTGGGCTACAGGACTGTTTTCAGTCAGAAGGTTCTATTCAGCTTTAAAGCAGGTGAAGTTCTAAAACATGAAGACCAGCTTCAGGCTGCTTATGATAACGGTGTCCGGCTGTTGAAAACGCTGAAAATGTCGAAATCTTTCGGATAGATTTCAGATTAAGATGCAGCTATAATTCATATCACTGCATTTCATGCTGCATACTTGACACCTGATTTTTCGTTGTGATAATTTGTTCAGACGGTTATAATTAATCAAACTTTTACCAAGGAGATTCTATGTCAGGCCACAGTAAATGGCATACGATAAAACACAAAAAGGGCGCCGCGGACGCTAAACGCGGTAAAATATTTACAAAAATTATCAAGGAAATCACCGTTGCAGCAAGAATGGGCGGCGGAGACATCGAGGGGAACCCCAGACTCAGAACAATCGTAATTAAGGCACGCGACGCCAATATGCCCAAGGATAACATCGAACGTGCTATCAAAAAGGGTACGGGCGAACTTGAAGGCGTTAACTATACAGAAGGTATGTACGAAGGTTACGGCGCGGGCGGAGTAGCTGTCCTTGTAGAAACTCTAACCGACAACAAGAACCGTACTGCTGCTGATGTAAGAAGCATTTTCACAAAAGGCGGCGGAAACCTCGGAGAATCCGGCTGTGTATCCTATATGTTCACCAGAAAAGGTGTAATTACATTCAGTACCGAAACATGTTCCGAAGACGAACTTTTCAATGCAGCCCTTGAGGCAGGTGCTGAAGACGTTGTTGCCGACGAGGATGTTATTGAGGTAATGACTGAACCCGATGTATTTGAAGATGTAAGGGATGCTCTTGAGGCTGCCGGTTTTAAACGAGAAATGGCTGAAATTTCAATGATTCCCGACCAGCGGATTACCCTTGACGACGAAAAAACAAGGAAGGTCCTCAGGCTTATCGATAACCTTGAAGACAACGATGATGTCCAGAACGTTTATTCCAACATGGATCTTCCCGAAGGTTTTGATCCCGACGCTGAATAATATATTCGGCAGAATTTAATGAAGAGTCGCGTTCTGGGATTTGATCCCGGACTTGCAAATACAGGTTGGGGTGTAATTGAGGCTGATGCAAGCAGGTTTTCCCTGGTTGCCTACGGTTCAATTTCAACCCCTTCCGATCAGCCTGTCGGTGAACGGCTTGATTCAATATTCAGTAAATCTTCGGAAATAATTAAAAAATACAAACCCGATTTTGCAGGAATAGAGAGTCTATATTTTGCAAAAAATGTTACAAGCGCAATTCCCGTTGCACAGGCAAGGGGAATTCTGCTTCTTTCATTGTTCCGCGAAGGTATAAATGCCAGAGAATACACTCCCCAGCAGATTAAACAGGCAATCACCGGAAGCGGACGGGCGGAAAAACAGCAGATACAGGAAATGATCCGGATTTTATTGGGACTCTCGGAGGTTCCCAGGCCGGACCACTCAGCCGACGCGCTTGGCGCTGCAGTCTGCTGCTATAATTCGCATCTGCTTCAGGAAAGGGGGCTATAGATTCATGTTCAACAGTCTTTTCGGAACTATCACGCATAAGGACGAATCAAAGGTATTCCTTGAGCTGAACGGAATAGAATGGCAGATATTCATGCCGTATAATTCCATTACAAAGCTTCCTCCGGCTGGCGAGAATTCCAGGGTGTATACCTGGCTGCAGCACAGCCAGGACAGCATGCAGCTTTTTGGTTTTTCATCGACAAGGGAACGGAGCCTCTTTCTTGATCTTCTCAAGGTAGGCGGAATCGGGCCTAAACAGGCGCTGAAGATACTCTCCGGAATCGATCCGGATTCATTCATCCGCCGGCTTGACGATAACGATGTCGATGCGCTATCGAGTCTTCCCGGGCTGGGGAAGAAGACCGCACAAAAAATTATCCTTACGCTCAGAGGCAAGCTCAGTATTGACCAACCGTCTGCAGGAAAACCTGCGGACAATGACCTTGTAAATGCACTTGTCGACATGGGCTTCGACCGCAAGGCGTCCGAAGCGGCTGTGCGGAGGGCTTCCGAGGAAGAAGACACAATAAATGCGCCCGAAACGGAAAAAGAGCAGATTATTTTCAGAAGGTCTATTATACTTCTGAGCAGTCAGGGAAGTAAATGATAGACGAATTTACCGACGATGAACTGCCCGGAGGGCTGCTGTCCGGTGACTACCGGCGAGACAGCGACGGCAGAGAGAATCCTCTCAGGCCGCAGAAACTCCGCGATTTTCAGGGTCAGGAAAATATTAAAAGCAATCTCTCAATCTTCATCCGGGCGGCTAACGACCGAAGCGAAAGCCTCGATCACGTATTTCTTTGCGGCCCCCCCGGACTCGGCAAAACAACGCTGGCCGGAATTATAGCAAATGAACTCGGCGCCGAGCTGAAGGTAACGAGCGCCCCTGCCATTGAAAAACCCAAGGACCTTGCAGGCATTCTTACCGGAATAACCGAGCGGTGCGTCTTTTTTATCGATGAAATTCACCGCCTGAAACCCGCGATTGAAGAGATGCTTTATATTGCGATGGAAGACTATGAAATGGACTGGGTGATTGGTCAGGGACCTTCGGCAAGAAGCATACGAATCCCTATCCCGCATTTTACTCTTATCGGTGCAACCACAAAGGCCGGCCAGGTTGCCAGCCCGCTGTACAGCCGTTTCGGGATCTCGTGCCGCATGGATTTTTACCTTCACGAAGACATAATGAGTATAATAAGACGATCGGCGGGTATTCTCGAAATAGCAATCGAGGATGATGCAGTGGATCTGCTTGCACAGTGTTCAAGGGGAACACCGAGAGTAGCAAACCGCCTGCTGCGCAGAATGCGTGATTTTGCCCATGTAAGCGGCAGCGGAACAATTACAAGGAATACAGTAGCGACCGGACTTAACCGCCTGGAAATTGACAGCAAAGGTCTCGAAAGACTCGACCGGCAGATCCTGCGACTGATTATTGAACGCTACAGCGGCGGACCGGTCGGTGCCGAAACCCTTGCAATTTCAGCCGGTGAGGCTGTCGAATCGCTTGAAGATTTCTATGAACCGTACCTTATTCAGCAGGGATTTATTAAACGGACACCGAGGGGCCGCATGGTCACTGAACTCGCGTACGAGCACCTCGGCCTGCCTATAACAGGGCGTTCCGTTTCAGGAGGGAAAGACGATGAAAACCAGTCACTTCTCTTTTGATCTTCCCGATGATCTGATTGCACAGTATCCGTCCGACAAACGCGGGGAATCAAGGCTTATGCTGCTTGACCGCGTCACCGGGAGCGTAGAACACCGGATGATAAACGAACTTCCGGACCTTCTGCCTGAAGATGCTCTGATTGTTTTCAACAACTCGAGGGTACGCAAGGCCAGGATATACGGAGAATCCGGAACAGGCGGCCGTGTCGAGTTTCTGCTCGTAAAACCGCTGCCTTTTGCCGGGGAATCAACCGGATACCGCAGATGGCTTGCAATGGTATCCAAAGCAAAAAAACAGAAACCTGGAAAACAGTTCAGTTTCGGCGACGGTGTCACCGGCAAAATAATTGCTGAAGAAGACGGCGGCAACAGGACTGTCGAGTTTTCAGAGCCAATCAATGATTCATGGCTCGATATAAACGGGCATATGCCGCTGCCTCCGTATATTAAACGCGAAGACCAGTTTTCAGATGCTGAAAGGTACCAGACGGTCTATTCTGAAAATACGGGTTCCATAGCCGCGCCCACCGCCGGTCTGCATTTTACCGAAGAACTTATGTCGCGGGTGCGTGAACGCGGAATCGAAACAGCCTTCCTGAGCCTTCATGTGGGCCTTGGCACTTTTCTTCCCGTCAGGACCGAGAACATCGGCGATCATAAAATGCATTCCGAAGATTACGAGATTACGGAAACCGCTGCGGAGAAAATTAATACCGCGATCGATTCCGGCAAAAAAATTATCGCTGTGGGGACAACCTCGGTTCGGACGCTGGAAGCGGAAGCAGAAAGGCTCGGCAGGGCAGGAGTTGAGCCCGGATGCAGAAGTACGGATATTTTTATCTATCCGGGCAGGAATTTCAGGACAGTAAACCACATGCTTACAAACTTCCATACACCTGAGTCTTCGCTTTTAATGCTTGTCTCGGCATTTGCCGGCAAAGAGAATATTGATAAGGCATACAGAATTGCCGTTGAAAATAAATACCGCTTCTTCTCGTACGGAGACGCGATGTTCATTATCTGAAAAATACGGGCTCCCGGGGTTGCAGAACTGATGAGCTATAAGTTAAGATCGGAGTTTATATGAAAACAATCATCCTTGGAGCCGGTACAAGAGGGTTTCAGATAGCAAAACACCTTATCGAAGAGAACAAAGACGTTGTTCTGATCGAAACAGATCCGCAGAAAGCGGCGAATGCTTCTTCGAAGCTTGACTGCATGGTAGTTACCGGATCAGGCACATCAATAGAGAAGCTCAGGGAAGCCGGTATTGAAGACGCCGACATGTTCATAAGCATGACCGATTCCGATGAGGTCAATATGGTTGCATGCGGCCTTGTTTCAAGCGAGTTCAAGGTTCCGCATAAAATTGCATGCATCAGAAACCTTACCTACATAGGTTCCAAGGGGCTCTCGGGCAAGATTCTGGGCATTGATTATATAATCAACCCTGAAGCCGAGGCTGCAAACGCTATCTACGAAATTGTATCCAATGGTGTTTTCAGCGATATGATTGCCTTTCAGCAGACAAGCCTTCAGCTTAACAATGTTCATGTAACGCGCAGCACTCCCTTTGTTAATAAAAGCATCATGAAAATCCGTCAGGCCGTAAAAACCGATTTCCTGATTGCGGCCATACACCGTCACCAGAAAATGCTGGTCCCGACGGGCGACACCGTAATCAGAAACGGTGACACCCTTTCGATTGTTACCGAAGAAGGCAAAATAGAAAGCCTGTTCGACACCATCGGAAAGAAGAAAAAAATGCTTAAAAAGATTCTTCTGGTGGGCGGCAGCAAAACTGCACGCTTTCTTCTGAAGAACTTTTCACAGTCGGACCGGCGGTCATTCGCGCTTGTCGACCAGGACGCTGCCGTATGCAAGGAATTTGCTGAGACTTTTCCTGAACTTCTCATTATAAAAGCGGACGTCACGGACGAGACCCTGTATGAAGATGAAGATCTTTCAAGCTACGATTTGATGATAACTCTTACCGAAAATGATGAGCTCAATATACTGACTGCTATCTATGCCCGCAAAATCGGAATAGACAAATCAATGGCGCTTATCAAGCATAATAATAACTACCTGAGGCTCGCCCCGCACCTCGAACTTGACGCCGTTGTTGCGGTCAGCAGCTCCACTGTCAATTCCGCGCTGCGCTACATAAGGGGTGAGAACTTTAAAAGCGTCCATTCGCTTTTCGAAGGCAAGCTCGAAGTCTTTGAGTTTGAAATCAACAAAGATTCGGCTGTTCTGAATAAAAAAATTAAGGACATAAATCTGAGGGGCAAGGGGATTATCGCAGGTATTACCCGCGGAAAACAGAATATTCTTCCGAAAGGCGAAGATGTTCTAGAAGAGGGCGATGTGCTCCTGGTGACTGTTGAACGCAGTCATATCGATGATGTCCAGAAACTGTTCCGGTAATTTGGAGTTTTGTCTTGAACCCTTTTTATGTACTTAGGCTGACAGCCATAATTCAGATAGTCGTTTCGGCTTTTATGATAATTCCCGCCGGTATTGCCGCTTCATACGGTGAGATGACTGAATTTTATTCATTCCTCGGAACAATCCTGTTTGTATGGATACTTTCTGCAGTTTACATGCTGACAACCAGAAAGGCTCCGAACAAGGTGCTGTCTTCCCGTGACGGCTTCTTCTTCGTTACCTCCAGCTGGATTCTGGCAGCCGGTTTCGGCGCACTGCCGTTATACATTTCGGGTGCAATACCGTCTTATACCGACGCTTATTTTGAAATAATGTCCGGCTTTACCACTACCGGAGCATCCATACTTACCGACATTGAAGCACTGCCGCGCAGCGTCCTGTTCTGGCGTTCGCTGACGCACTGGCTCGGCGGTATGGGAATAGTCGTTCTGGTTGTCGCGCTTATCCCTCTGCTCGGCGCCGGCGGAACAAAACTTGTAGGCGCGGAATCTCCGGGGCCGCAGGTCGACAAGTTTACGCCGAAGATCAGAAACAATGCGCTCATACTCTGGCTGATATACCTCGGATTGTCCGTAATCGAAACAATCCTGCTTATGTTCGGCGGCATGGATCTTTTTGATGCCTCGACACATACATTCGGAACGATGGCTACCGGGGGGTTCTCGCCGAAAGCAGCAAGTGTCGGCTATTACAACAGCGCGTACATCGATGCAATAATTACAATCTTCATGGTGCTTGCCGGCTGTAACTTTGCACTTTACTTCAAAGTCCTGAAGGGAAAGATTAAGGACATCTTCAGGGACGGTGAATTCAAAGCATACATTATCATATTTTTCGGCGTCGCAATCCTTATAAGCATAAACCTGATGTTGAAGGGCGACGGCTACGACACCCCCGGAAGAGCGTTCCGTTTTGCATCTTTCCAGACTGCCACAATAATTACCACAACCGGCTACGCAACGGCTGACTTCGAACTCTGGCCGAACTTCTCAAAAGTCCTGCTGTTTTTTCTGATGTTTATCGGCGGCTGTTCGGGTTCAACCGGCGGGGGAATAAAGGTAATCAGAATCGTTACGATGGGCAAGCTTGCCTTAAACAACATTAAATATATGCTTCATCCGCGCGGTGTTTTCAGCCTAAAGGTTGGTCAAAGTACAATCAGAAAAGAAGTAATCTATACAATTTCCGGATTTTTCGCGCTTTACATCTTTACCATCCTGATTACGACCATCGTAACAGCCACATGCGGCAC
>QKCC01000184.1 GCA_003245835.1 Spirochaetales bacterium
CTCAATTTTTACAATCTGCTCATTCAGACCGGAAATATCATGCAGTATCGAATTTACCCGGTCAACTGTGACCTTCACATCTTCGTCCAGCATTGTTCTTATTTCTTTGAGCGACTGGTACCTGTCCTGCATTCCGTCTGCAAGGGCCTGGCCGCGTTCAATTACAGCCTGCCTGGCAGGAAGTTCATCCGGGTGCAGCGACAGTTCCTGCCATGACTCCCAGAATTTATCCATCAGCGTACGAACCGAAGATTCCGTGGGTTCATTATAAACCTGTTCGACCATCAGCAGGTATTTGTCGCGGGCTTCCCACCAGCCCTGGTCATCACCGCGTGAAACGATTCTGTTTTCAAGGATCATATCCCTTATCCGTTCTACCCTGTTCACCTGTACGCCCTGACCTATCATTCCAGGCGTATTCTCACGGTTGAGCCCCGGAAGATAAAGCGGATCGGCAGCGCTCATCTCGACACGCTGACGCGAATACCCGTCTACGGACGCGTTGCTGACGTTATGTCCTATCGTTGAAAGTCCCTGGGTATGGGCAATAAGGCTTCTCTTGCCGATTTCTATTCCGGTAAAGGTAGACTGCATTTTATGCTCCTTTTAAAGATGACGGTTCAGAATAAGGGGATCCGACTGAATGGGCTTGGCGCTTCCGTTCTGTGAATAAATCCTGCCCTTTCTGTGCGGAAAAACTTCTTCCAGTATGCTGCGGCTGGTATCTCCGACCGTTCTTACATACTGGTTTATACCGGCTGTGATACCCTGCATCCGAAGCAGTGCTATCTTCATTTTCCGGTACCCGCCTAGACATCTTTCGCGGGAAGCATCCTTCATATTCATAACAACAGAGTAAAATCCGTCATTCTCGCTCTTATCAAGCCTGGTCTTGAGTTTAAGGTATGTATCATTCCTCTCTTCTTCAACCTTCTCCATTGAATCGGAAAGAGGACTCAGCCTGGATATTATTTTTTCCATATCTTCCCAGCTGTTATTTCTCAGAGCTTTCTGGAGATTTTCTTCTTCGCTGCTAATCCGGTTAAGCAGTTCTGTTTCTTTTTCCATCAGATCCGCCAGTTTCATGCTTAATGTCTCAATGCTCATAGACTACACCTCATTTCTATAATCGGTATCTGAAAAAAGTTTATTAGAGGAATTTGAATTTATTTCGATTTGTCTCTGTGAGATGCTGAATTAGGAACTGAGGGTATTTAGATTTGAAATGAAACCGGATTTTCAGCCAATATTTCCGGTATAGCCTCCGCCGGGATGAGCGACAAGCTCAAGCCTGTTGTTTATCTCTTTCATTATGTAATCCGGATCGTGGCTAACGTAGATCAGCGTCGAGTGGTCCCGCTTAATCACATTATTGGCAACCGACAGTACGAATTCGGAGTTATAGTCATCGAGCCCCTGGCAGGGTTCGTCTAGTATTAAAATTTCAGGTCTTTTTACAATAGCACGGATTATGAGAACTGCCCGTTTTAAGCCTTCCGACAGCCCGCTGAAAGATTTATCGAGGTAGTCATTCATTCCGAATTCGTGACACCAGCCCCGGGCTTTTTCAATCTGAACCGCATCGGGTCTGTCGTAAAGCCCGACGGTATCGAAAAAACCGGAGACAACAACGCTCAGCACATTCTGGCGTGTCCGGTGAAGCTGCTGCAGGGATCCCGAAACATAGCCGATTTTCTGTTTAATCTCCCAGACTGTTTCTCCGCTTCCGCGTTTGCGGCCGAACAGGCTGATATTCTGGCCGTAAGCCTTGGGACTGTCGCCGGTAACCAGGCTCAGCAGGCTCGATTTTCCGGAGCCGTTCGGGCCTGACACCTGCCAGTGCTCACCGGGTTTTACAGTCCAGTCAATTCCGGTCAGGACCTTCGTATCATAATAACTCATGTTCACATTATGCATTTCGATCAGCGGCGTACTGCCTGCATCTGTCCTAAAAGCACCACCGACGGCATCAATTTCTGTATCATGGCTTAAAACCGGTGCCCGGTTCTTCAGTTCAGCCTTTATGTCTTCAATGCTTCCGTATTCCGCAAGCATCATTCTGTCAAGAAAAAGAAATCTTCCGGATTGCCTGAGGTCTTCAAACCTTCCAGAGATAACTATTAATGAAGGTATTTGAGAAGCAAGCTGTTTTAGTATAATTTCGAGGTTTCTTCTCGTACCGAGATCAAGACCGGTATACGGATCATCCAGGACAAGAATATCAGGCTTCAACAGCAGGGCATTTACCATCATTATCTTTCTGAACTCACCGGTCGACAGAAACTTGATCCCGCGGTCAATAATATGGGCAATGCCGAACATCCCGGACAGTCTTGCTTCTTCCCCCTCACTGAAGCATGCTCCTGCATTTTGAACAAAAATATCATGCACGCTTCGGCCCGGATCAGTCTTACCGCCCATAAACTCAGAGTCGTCGTTATGGCGTTCCTCTTCAAGCATCTTAAGCTGTTCCGCCGAGGATACGACTGCCGCGGTTACCCCCTCGGAAGGAAGATATGATCCCCTGACTGGCTGCAGTCTTCCGGCAAGAAGTTCAGCAAGCAGGCTTTTTCCGGAACCGTTCAGGCCGTAAATACCGATGACATCTCCGCGGTATACGTCAAGATTAAGATTCTTCAGTATATCTTTTCTTCCTGCCGATACGCCCGCATTATCAAGCAGAAGTAATTTCTCTTTATTTTCCATATGATTAAATTCTATCTCATCCCTTTCGTTATTATATTGCACATTATGCAATAACAATTGGTAATTTTTGCAATATATGCAAGGTTGACACTAACTTGTTTCAGTTATATCCTTTTCTAAACTAATTAACAAGGACAACCAAATGAATTATTTCAATTCAATACCCTTACGGGAACAGCTCAAGCAGCTCGGCACCTGTGAATTTCTAGATAAATCTGTTTTTTCCGGCGTCGAGAAACTCAAAGGCAAAAAGATTGTCATCGTCGGATGCGGCGCACAGGGACTTAACCAGGGGCTCAACCTCAGAGACAGCGGTCTCGATGTATCGTACGCACTCAGAAAAGGCGCTATCGACCAGAAAAGGCAGTCCTACCTTAATGCTTCAGAAAACGGTTTCAAAGTCGGAACTGCTGAAGAGCTTATACCCGAGGCAGACCTCGTTGCGAACCTTACCCCCGACAAGCAGCATTCTTCTGTAGTCAAGTCGATCATGCCGCTGATGAAAAAGGGTGCTACCCTGTCCTACTCGCATGGTTTCAATATTGTTGAAGAAGGCATGCAGATTCGGGACGACATCACAGTAATAATGATTGCACCCAAATCGCCGGGCTCCGAGGTGCGTGAAGAATACAAACGCGGTTTCGGTGTACCCACCCTTATTGCAGTTCACCCCGAGAACGACCCCAACGGCGACGGAATGGAGATTGCAAAGGCATACTGCTGCGGTACCGGCGGCGACAGAGCCGGCGTTCTTGGTTCATCATTTGTTGCAGAAGTTAAATCCGACCTTATGGGCGAACAGACAATCCTCTGCGGCATGCTGCAGACAGGAAGTCTTCTCTGCTTCGATAAAATGATTAAGGAAGGAATCGATGCGGGTTACGCTTCAAAGCTGGTACAGTACGGCTGGGAAACCATAACCGAGGCAATGAAGCACGGCGGAATCACAAATATGATGGACAGGCTGTCGAACCCGGCTAAAATCAAGGCACATGAACTTTCAATTAAAATGAAGGAAATAATGGCCTCGCTATACCAGAAACATATGGACGACATTATTACCGGAGAATTTTCTTCGACAATGATGAAGGATTGGGCCAATGACGACAAAAACCTTCTTAAATGGAGAGAGGAAACCGGAGATTCAGCATTCGAAAAGACACCGGCAGGAACTATGGAGATATCCGAGCAGGAATTTTTTGACAATGGGGTACTGATGGTTGCAATGATTAAAGCGGGCGTCGAGCTTGCATTCGAAACCATGACTGCTTCCGGAATCAAGGCTGAATCTGCCTACTATGAGTCGCTGCATGAAACACCGCTTATCGCGAACCTGATCAGCAGAAAGAAGCTTTATGAAATGAACAAGGTTATTTCGGATACAGCAGAATACGGCTGCTATCTTTTTGCGAACTCGTGCGTTCCACTGCTCGGAGACTTCATGAAGGAACTCAGCTCAGAGGTGATTGGTAAGGCTTACCTTCCCGGAGAAAACGATGTCGACAACATTGAACTGATCAAGGTAAACGACGAGATAAGAAATCATCCGGTTGAAAAAATCGGCCGTGTACTTCGCGGTCACATGACTGCGATGAAAGCGATTCTGTAATTCCCCGGAGCTTTTATATCAATCAGCTTTTTATTCCCCGATGCGGACCCTTTTAAGGGATTCCGTTTCGGGGATTTTTTTACTTAACTCATTATGCGGTGCTTAAGTATGAAAAAAGCTGCTGCTGCCGCTGTTAATTCAGATTTATATTGTCCTTTACAATAAAAAAAAGTATTTTCCTATATATGAGCGATTTAATGAGAATCGAAAACCTGAAAAAATCCTTCGGAAGCGTAAATGCCGTAAACGGGATCAGTTTTTCTATAAAAGAGGGTATCTGCTTCGGGCTTCTGGGACCGAACGGAGCCGGTAAAACCACTACGATTGAAATGATGGAAGGTATACTCAGTCCAACCTCTGGAAAGGTTTATTTCCGCGACCGGGAGATAGACAATAACTTCAAAAAGAAGGTCGGAATTCAGTTTCAGAATACAGCCCTGCCCGAGTTTATTACGGTAAGAGAAACGCTTAAACTTTTCCAGGCTCTTTACCCCAATCCGAGACATATAGACGAGATAATCGAGATATGCTCTTTGTCTGATATTATTGACCGCGACAACCAGAAGCTTTCGGGCGGTCAGCGGCAGAGGATGCTTCTTGGGCTGGCTATAATTCCCAGACCCGAAATGCTGTTTCTTGACGAGCCTACAACCGGGCTGGATCCGCAG
>QKCC01000050.1 GCA_003245835.1 Spirochaetales bacterium
ACACGCTTTATCCTTACAATCCTGTCGGCAGATTCCGAAAGTTCGTCTGTGTCGCCGAGCGAACGCAGCGCGAGCACAAGGTTCCCCAGAAGTTCGGATTCCGTCGACTCGGGAACAAGCAGCCTGCGGCCGGTAATATCTGCCTTAATCTGGTTCCATAACGGGCTGCGGCTGGGGCCTCCGGTAATCCGCAGCTCTTCTACAAACCCGTCATTCTCGGCCATCACCTCAATGACGTCCCGCATTGCAAAACCGGTTGATTCCAGTACGGCCCTGACCATATCGCCGCTGCCGTGCTGAAGACCGAGCCCTATAAAAGCAGCGCGGGCCGACGGATCCCAGTGCGGTGCCCGTTCGCCTGCAAGGTAAGGAAGGAACAGCAGCCCCCCGCAGCCTGCTTCAGCATCACCAGCCGGAGCAAGAAAATCGGAATAGTCCTGCTCTTCACAGCCGAGCTGCTTTCTGATCCACTCAAGCGCTTTACCTGATGTCGAGATAATACCCGACATGTTGTACCATGGTTCGACTACATGACCGTAGCCCATCAGCCGCTTGTCCTGCACGTAGGTCTCGGTACAGAGGTTTATGCCTTCAGAGGTACCGGCCCTGTCGCAGGCCCGCCCTGGATAGACCGCCGCCGTACCGAGCAGTGTAACAACAAAGTCGGGACCGGCGGAAATAACGGGAATTCCCTCGGGCAGCCCGGTCAGTGCCCCGGCCTTTTTTGTTACCTTTCCGGTAATATGACCGGGTTTCACAAAAGCCGGGAATTTGGATTTATCCATCCCCGTTTTTTCAAACAGCTGATCGTTCCAGAAGTATTTTTCGAACCTGATGCCGGGCAGAATCGTAACCGCCTCGCCGGTGAGCCAGAAGGCCATTGATTCCGGGCATGACAGGAAAAACTTCGTCCGTCTGTATACATCCGGCAGGTTGTCGGCAATCCACATAGCCTTCGGAAAGTAGAAGGTCGGGTCGATTACAAATTCCTGAAGCGAACCAATCTTCGCCGACTGGGCAGTTCCGCGCCTGTCCATCCACGACATTACCGGCTGAAGGAACGTGCCGTCACCGGCAACAGGGACCAGGGTCGGTCCGTTTCCGCTTATAACAACTGCCCGCAGGCTGTCGCTTCCGACTGAAGGAAGCAGTTCAGCGGAGACAGAGCAAAACGCTTCGATCCACTGATCGGTCTCGACTTCATAGCACCCGGCGTCGGCCGTATCACAAAAGGTCATCTGCCTTGACGCTATGGCCCGGAATATACCGTCCTCGGTAAGCAAAGCGCCCTTGAGCACTGTGGTACCGATATCAAAAGCAAGAATCATATCAATCCAGCTCCAGCAGGACCCGCTGGGTTTCGGTGCCGCTCGCCGCACGTATTCCTTCGGCTGCGTCGCTGAAACCTGCAATTCTGCTTATGAGCGGTTTTATATTGATTTTTCCGAACGAGAGCAGTCGTACCGCCTGCTGAAAATCGAATTCAGTCCGGCCTTCGGTGCCTGTGACAAGTACCTCGTTTCGATGCAGTGTATTCATATCGATCGGCAGGGCCGGTTTGTCATGCATATAGGCGGTGTAGATATTAACCCGTCCATTCTTGCGAATCGACTGAAAGGCCGCTTCAAGCGCCGGCATTGCAGGGCTTGTAACCACGCATGCATCCGCTCCCCTGCCTTCAGTCTGCGATTTAACAAATTCCGCAGCGTCCTGTTTTGCCGGGTTCAGAATAAAATCCGCACCCATTTCCTGCGCGGTTTTCAGCCTTGCATCATCCACATCGCTCACAAAGACACGGGCGCCCATCACAAGGGCAGCCTGCAGATGCATCAGCCCCATCGGGCCTGCGCCGACAATCAGAACATCCTCAGCCGGCTGTACCCCGAGTTTTTTAAGAGACCTCAGACAGCAGGCCACCGGCTCGGCGAAGGCTGCTTCCTGAAGCGAAAGCCCGTCTCCAATCCGGAAAACCCTCTGAGGTTCAACAGCAACATACTGCGAGAACCCCCCGAGCGGTTTGATGCCCTTTGCGAACCTGTTTTCGCATAGATTTGACTGGCCAGTTCTGCAGTAGTAGCACTGGTGGCAGCGGTACACCATATCAAGCGATACCCGGTCACCTGCAGCGATTGAAGATTTGACCCTGCTTCCGACTTCTTCAACGATTCCTGCCGCCTCATGGCCCGGAACAATCGGGTAGTAAATCTTCATATCGCCGGCGAAAAGCCGCTGCTCGAGAGTGCAGATTCCGCAGTATTTAATTCTGACGAGGACTTCATTCTCGCCGCAGACCGGTTTTTCGGTCTCCTGTATCTCAATTTTGCCGGCGTCTACCAGCACTGCTGATTTCATTTTTTCTCCTTATTATTCATCCGAGACAGCAAACCTGCATTTATCCAGGAATTTACAGTCGGCACATGCCGGTCCGGGACATCCCTGGAAATCATCAACTTCTTCAAGCTGCTCGACGTGCCATTTCAGTTCATCGATATAGCTGTCCAGTTTTTCTTTTCTTGTTATGGCATCACTGATCTTTTCGCGGTAGTGCTTCAGCAGCCTTGTCCTCCGCTTTTCACCGGAAGGATCGGTTTTTCCAAGATCAATGATTTCTTTTATCTCAACCAGCGACAACCCGTAGCTTTTCAGCTGGATAATCCGCTTCAGGTAGATCAGATCCTTCTCTTTATACCTTCTCTGCCCGCCGTCCCTTCTGTCCGGCGACTCGATCAGGCCGAGTTCCTCATAATAACGGATCGTCCGCACCGTCACCTCTGCTTCTTTCGCAAGATCTCCGATTCTGTACATTCTAAACCCTATCTTTCTTACGCAACAAAAACATTACGTATAACGTTAGGTTTATATTAAGTCAGCTTTACGAAAAATGCAAGCTTCTTATACCATCAAGGCAAAGATGCCCTTTTAATCCTCCTTTCTTGATTGAAAAATCGACATTATCACCATTGCAGCTACAGTGATGATATATGGAAAGGCAAGTATAAAGTCCGCAGGTATATCTATGAATCCCTGCGCGTAATTTGAAAGACTCTCGGCCAGACCGAAAACAAAGGCTGCTGCAAGAATGCCCAGAGGGGTCTTCCCGCCGAGGTAGATTACAACAAGAGCAATCCAGCCCCGTCCTGATGATATATTCGGAACGTAAGCCCCTAAATTCAGCGTAAGTACCGCACCGGCTATTCCGCAGGTAAATCCTGATATAAGCGTTCCGGCCATCTGATATTGCTGCGGTTTGATACCGAGGGCAATCATCGCACGGGGATTGCTGCCGGTACCGCGAAGCCTGAATCCGAAGGGCGTCTTGTAAATGGCGATCCATGCAATAGCGACAATCAGCCAGCTCAGGTAAACAAGGATACTGTGGCCGAACAGGATATCACCGATAACGGGTATTCCATGAAGCGCGGGAACATTTAATGAGGGCAGCGACGGAAGATCGTTAAACATCAGGACTCCCTTTGTTCCGAAGAAATGGAACGAGAGTACCGCGGTCAAGCCTCCGGCAAGCAGGTTTGTTGCAAGGCCGGTTATAAAGACATTGGCCTTGAGATACAGGGTGATAGCACCGAAAACCCAGGCAACAAGCACGGTCATCAGTATCCCGAACAGGATACCGAGAAAAAGGCTGCCGGTGGCCGCGGCGAAGATTACGCTGAAAAAAGCACCGATCAGGATCAGGCCTTCAAGCGCGATGTTCAGCATTCCTGCCAGCTCGGTCATAAGACCGCCTATCGCTGCAAGAAGGAAGGGAGTCATTATGCTGATTGAATTATGTATTATTGGTATCGAAAAATTTCCGTCGTTCATACCTTAGCCTTCCTGTACTTAACAAAGTTGTAGATTGCCTGTGCGGTTATCAGAAAGAAAACGACAGACTGAACGACCGACGCTATTTCAATTGTTACATCCGCGTTTATCATCGCCGACTTGGCACCGGCCTCGAGATACGCAAAAAACAATGCCGCGGGAATGACGGCCACCGGATTGTTCCGGGCAATCAGCGCAACAGCAATTCCGTTCCAACCCATTCCGCCTGAGAACCCCTTGAAGCACATATGACTGGTTCCGAGAACCGATACTGCTCCCGCAAGCCCGTGGAAGGCCCCGCTCCATAGCATCGGGAGGATCATATACTTACCTACGCTGATACCGCCGTAGCGGGCAAATTCAGGATTAAGGCCGCACATCCGCATCTCGTAGCCCTGATGAGTCTTGAACAGGTAGAAGAATGCGAGTACCGCGATAATTACAACGAACACAATACTTATATCAAGGTTCGAGGGCGGAAAAATATTCTTGAACCAGAACTGTTTGGCTATTTTACTTGTAGTCAGCAGGTTATTTTCAGGGTCATCAAGAGGGCCTGTGATAAAATTGTCGACTATATAAATCAGGGCATTCGAAATCAGGAATGACGAAATGAGTTCGTCCGTCCTCCACTTCATCTTGAAAAAACCGGAGAGTCCCGCTATCACGGCACCGGTCAAAACCGCTGCGGCAAGACTGACAGTAATCCCGAAAAAAGCCCCTGCGGCAGGCATCGCAAGGCAGACTGCCGTGGCCGCGAGCCCGCCGGCGTAAACCTGGCCTTCGCCGCCGAGGTTGAACATCGACGAGCGGAACGCAAAAGAAATTCCGAGGCCCGTAAGCATCAGCGGGATAGATGCATTAAGCATGTTGCCGAGATAATACTTGTTGGTGAGCGGCCCGGCAAAAAAATAGAAGATTGTCTCACCCGGAGTCTTGCTCATCAGAAAAATCATAAGAAACATAACAAGAAATGCCGCCCCGAGTGTAATAAGCAGGGCTGCGGCTGTAACAAACATTTCGCTGCGTTTAGCTATCACTTCTTTCCCCTTTAAAATCATCTCTCAGGCCGAGCATATATTCACCTATGAGCTCCCGGGTGAGTTCGGGGCCGGACGGCTGCCTGGCAACTATCTT
>QKCC01000067.1 GCA_003245835.1 Spirochaetales bacterium
CTCTCAGGATCAGGAACCGAACCGCCCTGAGCATCGAAAGTAACAGTATAGGCATCAGCCGACCATTGGGCATACAGAAAAACGTTCCCGGCCGGCATTACGAGGGTAGATCCGCCAGGATATGCAGTTCCGCTGCCATCCTGCAAAGTATTCCAGCCGATCCATGTATAGCCCCCTGAAAGCGTCAAAGTACCTATTCCAGAAACTGTAACGGCTTCTCCTTCCAGGTATTTTGCAGAATCGACAGGCGCAGAGCCGCCGTCTGCTCCGTTCCCGTAATATGTCACCTGGTAACTATTAATAACCCGGCTTACAGCGGAATATACCACTTCATTACCGGCAATATCAGTTACTTTTATGTTGAACCAGTATGTTTTCCCGGAACTCAAACCCGAGATTACGGTATCTGTTTTACCGTTGAGAGCATCACCGAGAAGGATGCCGTTAGCTTTCAAATCTGCCAATGTAGATATATTATCGTGTTCGGAATAATATAGCTGATAGCTGAGATTATCACCGCTTGTGACCTCGTCTTCAGCGGAATACCATAAAATTGTTAATTCTCCGTCTACTACCGAAAAGGAAAGCTCACCGCCACCGCCTGGAGCAGGAGCTTCGGCATCAGTCAGGTGGATCGGATTCAAAGGATCGAGAGGATTATTCCATTCACGGCAGGCAAAAATTAAAATCAGGATTGAGACCGCTAATAGGCCTATTAAAATAATTATACGCTTTGACACTCTGATTCCTCCTTTCGGCTAGAAAAGAAGCAAAGATATAACCCCCGTTATCAGCCCGACTGCAGCAGCGGCCGCGGTTGAGAGAGCGATTGTGTCGAAAAGTTCGACCTCGCTGTGAAGCGCCGCGGCATCTGCCACTGTTGTACTGGTAGTGTACTCCTGGTATTTAAGACTGCTGTAAATATAGCTTCCAATCGAAACGCCTCCGCAGACTGCACCGCTGATAAACCCTATCGGCGTTAAAATATTTCCTTTTTCACTATCTGCGGCGGTTTCACTGATTACTTCATCGGTCCTTCCGGTTTGCAAATTATCCGGCGGCGGCCGGGTTACAATAGATGTCTTCGCGGCAGTATCTGCGACAGGACCTTCCGCTGCTTTTGTTTCGCCGGTTTCCGGGGATTTCTGCAGTTCCTCTGTATCTGCCGCAGATTTAACGCCGGAGGCTTCGCCGGCACGGGCAAGATATTTATCTCCAAGATTCGAAGCAATTAAATGAAGAGAATCCAGCATTTCATTTATATCTGAATACATCCCCTTCGCATTACCCACAGCCCTTGAGGTTTCTGTTTCGAGCAGTTTTGCTGTAATCAGGTATCGCTCACCAATCCTGCCTATATCACCCACAACAATGTACTCGGCAGAAAGAAGTTTACCTATCTCGAGCTGACACGTTTCATCGGAACAGCCTGAATTCGAAAAATTCAGTTCAGCCAGAATCTCGTCCCTCTGCCCTGCGTCTATTACGTCAAAAATTTCAAGATCATAAATTGACGACGACAGAAAGCTGACGATAGATTTCATATCAGCTTCGGACATATTATTCGTACTGAAATCAAGAACTGTAATGACGGGTTTTGTCTGCGGATAAACTGAGAAAACCAAAGAAGCAAAGATTATAAGTGTATTCACAGTTATCTTAGCGACACTATTCATAACACACCTTCTTTGTTTAACTAAAAGTTTAACATATCAGAAGGCTAAAAACAAATTTTATCTAAACTTAATTTGTATATAATAACTCAAATATCGTGTTAAAACAAAATTAGAAATTAATTATTGTCTTTTCAGTCATAAGTTTATCATGTACAATTTCTAGGCTGAAGTTCTGCGAAGTCAAACGTTATTAATGATTATCTGCCCTTTATTACCGGCTGTTACGAATATAAAAAGGAGAATCTGTTAAAAGTAAGATATTATCGTGTGAATTATGGTTAAAAACGGGGAAGAAAGAAAAAAGCCAACCATTTTCAGTATACTCACAGCATTTGATATAAGCACGATTGTTGCGATCTTTATCCTGCTGCTGATATTTTTCAACAGCACTGTTGCTAAGCTTCTTACTGAAACCGCATCCGACAGTATGAAGAGCCGCTCAGCACGCGTAGGCCGGCTGCTTGACGAAGCTTATACCTATGTAGACAAAAAGCCCGAGATCGACTCTCCTGAAGTATATTCCATCATCTATGAAAATGTAATAAATCATGCTCTGAACGAACTGGAGTATGATCGCAGCCTTGCAGCTCTGCTGATCCCGGACGGGTCATTGCAGGGAGGAACACGTTACAACCGAAGTGAGATCAATAATCCGGCAGAATTAACCGGCATCGAACCGCCGTCAGGGTACAGCCGGGAAGCGGAACTAATACGCTTCAGGTATGGTAAAGAGAACTATATCGGAACAGCCCAGCTGATTGATAAAAAAGGCAAAGCGGTCCTCCTTGTTTTAGGCGACAGGGAAGCTGATTTCTTCAGCCGGCTGTACAATATTCGAAACATGTTTCTTATTTTTACCAGCGCTGTGCTTGTTCTTATCATATTCATCAAAATACTGAACACGCTTGCCGTTACTGCCGAAATCCGGATGATCCGGAATCAGCTTCAGAAGCAGGGCGACATTATCCAGAATGAAGGACTTCTTACAAATACAGCAGAACCTCAAAGCTACGGATTCCTCGATACCAATTCTCTTGCCGGTTCTTTCTACTATCTGAAAAGCAGGATAGAAAACCTCGGCGGAATTGTTGAAGGAATTGCAGACAAAGACCTTGTGAAGGCGGCGCTTCGTGATGATGAATCGGTTCTTGCGCCTCATGAAGAGAATATGGCCGTTCTCTTTCTTGATATTCAGGGGTTCACGACTCTGTCTGAAAAGCACGGTTCCGGAGCGATGGCGATCCTGAACAGCATCTGGGATTTTGTTCAGGCTGGAATCGAGCGCCACGGCGGAAAGCTGAATAAGTTCATCGGTGATGCCTGCCTGGTAATATTCCCTGAAAATGAATCTTATAATGGTTCGCCGTCCAAACGGGCAATGGAGAGCGCAACGGAACTGATTACTGGTTCAAAAGCACTTCAGAAAGAGCTTGGAATCGAATTCGCGTTCAGGCTGGGACTTGATTACGGAACTGTAGTATACGGAAAAACCGGAAGCGAAAAAAAATATGAACTCGGGGTTATCGGCGACGCTGTAAATACCGCCTCAAGACTCGAAAGTCTCAATAAGCAGTACGGCACAAGATTTCTTTTCAGCCAGGAAGTACTCGATAATGCCGGAGGAGTCTACCGCTCAACCGGCCCCGGCGGAACTTCCGCGTTCGGGAACTTTTCGATTTTCAGAATTGATGCAGCAAGACCGAAAGGAAAGAGGAAACCTAAGTACATCTACAGCCTGCTGCTTAAAGATCAGCAGGACAGGGGCCAGTACAGGCTGATCGGCCTTGACTGGCTCTGCAGTCCGCAGCTGATCGAGCTTCACAGGAAATATCTTCTGCTTTATGAACAGAAGATTTCTCTGTGGAATCAGCTCGATAAAGAGGAAGCCGTTTCGGTATGGAAAAATCTTGCCCATAACTGGGCGGTAATGACTCATAAATACGGTTTCACAGTAGCCGACATGTTTGTAGAAAGGTTCATAACAGCAGAGAGCTTTTTATCCTACAAACGGAACCCCCGGCAATGGCTGACTGAAATTACTGTCGAGCCGCCGGACAGCGACTGGATACAGACCGGTTATTTTGAGCTGAAGAAATAAGGAAGCCGGATATATGCGTTTGCCTTTTTTGAGAGTGCTAAGCTACCTTCTCCTGATACTGATAGTTGCTGCGGCGGTTATCTTCCGTGATCTGGCAGCTGAGCAGCTGTTTAAAAACGCCGGTTCCAAGGCAGAATCTGTTTCTGTTGAGAATACCCTTTCAAAGCTGAATACGCTGTACGAACAGCAGCTGAAAATCAGGATGGATGAGCTTGAAAAACAGCGAATAGCGCTGCAGGCGGAACTTCAGAAAGACAACTCAGCTGAAATAAGCCCCGAGGTGCAGAGAAAACTGCAGCAGCTGCAGGAAGAAAAAGCCCGTCTCGAAGGCGAGATTGACAATGTACGCATTGAGGCTCAGCAGCTGCAGAAGGAACAAACCGCACCGGTTTCTGACGACCTTCAGCAGGAGCTGTCAGCTGCGGAAGTACAGATTCAGCAGCTTATGAATGAAAACAGCCGCCTTGAAGATCAAATCGCCCAGCTCACCTCCTCGCTTGAAAACAGGGACGGGGAAGCCGGAACATTAAAAAGTGAGTCCGACAGGCTTGCTGCAGCTCTTGAGGAGCAGAAAAGACTGCTTGAAAACAGCCTGAAAACAAATAAAGCATTGAACGATGAAATACTCGGGCTTCGAACATCCGTGAAAACTGTGCCTGACAACCCGACCCGTTCCGACACCGAGGTTGAAGATCTTAAAAGCAGGATTGAGCAGGCCGCAGCCGAAAACCAGCGGCTTAAATCAGCTGCAGCAGATTTACAGATCAGAATTGATAAGCTGACGGCAGATAGTGCGGCACTGACCGAAGAGCTGAGCCTGAAAAACAGCCTGCTCGCGGCCCAGGAAGCAGAACGACTCGAAAAAGAGAAGTCCTATGAACTTCAGATCCGTCAGATGAAAACCGATTACGATAAAGCGGCTGCGAATGCTGAAAAAACAGCAGCGGCACAGCTTGGACAGGCGGTTGAGCAGACAACTGAGGAATTCACTGCAAAAATTGCCGTCGAAGAAGCCTACAGCCGCAAACTTGATTTAGTTACTGAAAAACTATTTGCAGCTTCCGATATTCGGGGAATATTCATTAACGACCCGGAGGGTTCGGGATTGCTGATGATTGTCAATCCTTTGAATATTGCAGAAGCGACTGACAGTCCCTTTGTGTCTGTATTTACGGTAGA
>QKCC01000132.1 GCA_003245835.1 Spirochaetales bacterium
CCTCGTCTTCTAAATCTTCTTCAATGGAATCGTCATGAAAAGTTATTTCTTCATCCAGGATTATTGCATCTTCAATTTCTGAATCTGCGTCGAGAATCAAATCATCAACAGATTCGGGGGCTTCCAGCTCTTCATCAAACGAAATGTCTGAAAAAACACTTTCTTCTGATTCCAAATCAGCGGAAAGTTCCAGTTCTTCATTATCCGCAAAATCATCTTCAATGCTGATATCGTCAAGCTGGATTTCTTCAACATCAGATAATTGATCTTCAGCATCAAGAGTGACGTCATCAAGCTCTAACTCGTTTTCAAATGACTCTTCATTGAATGATATTTCTTCATCCGCAGAAATATCATCAAGAATCAATTCATCATCAGCAGCTTCTCCAATCTCAGTTTCAGCATAAGATAGATCATCATTCAGAAGTGCTTCGACATCACTGTCAGTTATTTCTTCGCTTGCAAAAGGTTCTTCGGGTTCTGCTTCATCCAGATCAAGGTCGATAATATCTGTTTCAGGTTCGGATTCAAAAGCGCCAAGACTTTCGTCTTCCGGTGCCTCGAAAACAGTTCCGCTTTCTTCTGTGATATCAGCTGTGTTCAGTATGTTGTCAAGTTCGTCACCGGTAAGCGCAATAGTTTCGTCTTCATCGTCTTCAAAGAAACCTGTAGCATCTTCACCGGAAAGTTCTGCGGACTCCGGTCCGGATCTTTTGAAGGATGATAATTCATTCTTCAATTCAGAAAGATCGTTTTTAATAGAAAGAAGTTCTTCCTCTATCTTCAAGAGAATTGATCTTGAAGAACCGCTGTCCAAATCTTCTGAAGAAACAGCAGCGCTGAGATTATCAACACTCTCGGAAAAACTGCTTTCAACATTTGTCAAATCGGCTTCGAGTGCGTCGAGATCATTAAAATCTTCGTTAGCGTCAAATGAGATACTCTCGTTCTCAGCATTGTCATCTGTTTCGAAATCAGGAAGTTCGATATCATCATCAATGGAAATATCCCCGAAAGAATCTTCATCAATTATGGAATCTTCATCGAGGGCTTCCGGAAAAGCTCCGTCTTCTAAATCATCAAAAGAAAAATCATTATCTAAATCGGAGTCCAAATTAAAAGAATGTTCTTCATCGTCACCTTCAGCTTCGGAATTTTCAAGATCGCCGAGAAGTTCCTCTTCCTCGTCGGTTAATAAATCATTTTCAGAGTTGTCGTCAGATTCTTCGAAATCAAGGTCTTCAAGCATAAGATCATCAGAAGAAGTTTTATCAGTTTCATCAATATCTTCAGGGCCTGTTTTAACCCAAACGCCGTATTTTTCAAGATCGTTTTCATCTCTGGAGGAATCGGTGGAATTGTTAAAATCGTCATCGAGCTCGTCAATGGAAAGATCGATATCATCAAAAGCGGCCATTATTTACTCCTGCATAAAACTCTACCAATATTATCGGCAGTAACGCTTAATTAATGAATTATAATCCTAATTATATCAAATATGTAAGTTTCTTTCATCAATAAGACTTAAGAAAGGTCAAAAAATGGCCGTTAAACCAATTATGAAGGGAATTACAAGACTTGGTATATCAATTTACATTTCAGTAATAATTCTGATAGCGCTTAACCTTTTAACAGGTCCGGGCGGATTGAAGGATTACAGACAGCTTCAGAAATATAGAACCACGATAGAACAAAATATAGCAGCCCTTCAGGGAATTAACAGTGAACTTCTGTCTGATTCCGGTAAACTGATTCATCAGGCAGATGAAATAAAGATTCAGGCCAGAGAATTGGGATGGGTGGAAGCAAATGAAGGAATAATTGTCGTTCGGGGCTATGATCAGAATAAGCCGGGCTATTCCATGGGAAAACTTCTCAGCCGCGAGATTGAAAAACGGAGCGGAGGATACAGCATAAAGCTCCTTGCGCTGCTTGGCGGTATACTTTTCTATGTTTTTTCAGGATTTTACAAATCAATAATGCTTCAAAGATAAAAAAAAATAAAAAAAACGGAATTCAGTGGATTTCTTCCAAAGAATTAACTACATTTTAATCAGGCAACACTTTCTCCTGTGAACGTGGAAGTAACCTTGCCTGCCGGATAGGTCTTCCACGTTCGCATTTTACAGGATCAACCGCTAATTCTGCGGGCTTCAATGTAGAATCTTTTTTCAAATGCTTCACCCATCGAAAAAGTCTTTCTCGGGAATGTGCCGTCCTCTACAATTGTTCTGAAGAAAGTATCTTTCCTGATTGCAGGAAGAAAGAATCCAATGTTGTTTTTTCTGCATCCAAGCTGCTCAGTTACATCTGAACCGTGAATATAATCTACAACAGCCCCTGTATTCCCGGCAATGAAACCGTCAATCAGGTTTTGAAAGGTGCCTGCCGCTATTGAACTTTCAGTATGCTGGGCTTCAATAATACCGTAACCGTTTTCTGTGCAGAAACCGCAGGATTGTACTTCAGGGTTTCCGTCTATAATTTCAAGAACCGCCTGAAGGCTGTCCTTCCTGATTATTTTAAACCCGGCATTTGATGCATATTCAAAAAATGCTTCAGGTGTGCAGTTGAAAAGGACTCTGTGAATCGCTTCGAATGCTATTCCTTCTGAATAGATATTCACAAGTTCAACCAACGCCCAGCGAGCGGGACTGTTCATTATTGCAGTATTACCAGGATTATCTTTTTTCAGATTTTCCCATATCGTCTTGGCGGTTGCAAGTGAATGGTTACCGTCGCCCATAGCGAACAGGAATGAAGCGTCCGTCCCGTATTTTTTATTTTGTTCATCAGGTGAACCTAAAACCGCAAGAGCATCCGCAATCCGGCTGATATGCTCATCAGAATCTATCCTGTAACCAGTTATATGACCGCTCTCCATCATAAGATCGAAATCGTAAACTTCGGTAAGGTCTGCAGTTTCATTAATAAACGATTCAATGACTGAAAGTTCCGGGTCGTCGATCAGGACCATAATGTGCGGTAGTTCGAGCTCGGCCTTCTCGCGGATTCTGACTCTCGGCGGAATCCGTTCGAGAATTGTCCCCTCTGTAGCTCTCACCATGCTTGTCGATTCGGGACTGAAATCATAAAATTCAAGATCGATTGCCGCTACCAGCCCCCAGCGGGTTGGCGATGCGGGGGTGTCCCGTTTAACAAGAATGAATCCTTCTGCCGGAGGGGCAAGCACAGCTCCGCTTAGATATTCGTGCATAGATTTATTTATTGAATTGATCCTCTTGCCCGGTTCCGGATCTTCAAGATAGCATTCCGGAAAAATTAGGTTAAGGGTACTCGGGACACCTTTGGTAAATTCTTCCACATTGTGCCAGTAATCCTTCTGTGAAGTATACTGATCACACGCTATTACTGCCCATTTCGGCATAATGCTTCTGTCTGCCGGAAGCATTATCTCGGGAACCTTGACTCCGTATTCTGCGAGTTTTTGTCTGCTGCTTTTCATATCTGCATTTTAATGGAATTGATATTTCTTGAACAGATCCTTTACAGCTGAAGATTCATCTGTTATTTTAAAAACGTGCAGGAAGATTTTGTTTACCTCAATTTAGATTTTATGCCTCCTACTGCGGAAAGACTCTGCATGCTGCCTGAGAATATCCGGAAAAGGGGATACCGTCGGATATATTTAAATATTATAGACAATTTTCCATGGAGTTTTGAGCAGAGGCTGCAGAGCAGCACCGCATACTCGGAAGCTGAACTTGATTATTTTGTCAAAAGCTGCAGTAAGCTGAATCTTAAACTCAGTTATATTTTTCCTGAATCCGGCTCTTTTCTGAGACTGCTGCGATGCAACGGCTACCGGCGGATGTCGCTGACGGGGACTCAACTAATTCAAATAGATCCCGAGGCTGTCGGCGTTAATCTGCTGATGGATTCTGTCATTGAGGACCTGATCTCTCTCTGCCCGGAGATAGACACGTTCTGCCTGAAAGATAAAAACACACTTTATAATAAAAAAGCCGAGACAAGTATAAAACAATCATCCGGCAGGGTTGAGTATCCCGGCAGCCGAGAGGAATTTATTTTTACAGAAAAACTTATCGAGGGTGAAGATTCTGTCCTGTTCCGAGACTACCGGCTGCTTCAGCAGGCTTCGAATGAATACGCACAGTCTCTGCTTGAGCAGAAGAATGAGATAGTAATGTCAACGCTGGGAGACAGGGCTCCCGCTTCAGGATGCAGGGCTGCGGGTGATGGTTATTCAATGCTAAGCAAACTGCTGGAAATCCTTGAATACAACATCCAGGTATTTCAGAAAACGGCAAAGGGGCTTGTTGAACCGCGTTGGCTGGAGTTGTATCTTGGATCAAAGCTTCTCGTTGCCCGTCAGGAAATTGATTCGGTGAGCTCCAGCCTCAGGCGCAGCAATCTTCTTAACTGATACTTAAGAACGTTCAGCATTGCTTAAAACAACTAAAAAATGTATCATTCTCACACCAAAGTAAGGAGGGGACATGAGTATACCTTTAAGAAGCAATGATACTACCCAGGGACGGAGGATGGCCGGAGCACGCAGTTTATGGCGCGCGAACGGAATGAAGCCGGAACATTTTGGAAAACCGGTTATCGGTATCGCCAATTCATTTACACAGATGGTCCCAGGCCATGTTCATCTTCACGAAATCGGACAGAAAGTGAAAGCCGCGATTGAAGCCAAAGGCTGTTTTGCCGCTGAATTTAATACAATTGCTATCGACGACGGTATTGCTATGGGGCATACCGGTATGCTTTATTCTCTGCCTTCGAGGGAACTGATTGCCGACAGCGTTGAATATATGTGCAATGCCCACCGGGTGGATGCACTTGTCTGTATAAGCAACTGCGACAAAATCACCCCGGGGATGCTGATTGCATCGATGCGGCTGAATATACCGGTTATCTTTGTTTCAGGCGGTCCGATGGAAGCCGGTAATGTTCACGGAACACCCACTGATCTTATAGATGTTATGATCAAAGGGGGAGACAGCAGTATTTCAGACGAAGAACTTATCGATTATGAATTGAACAGCTGTCCGACCTGCGGTTCCTGCGCAGGAATGTTTACAGCTAATTCTATGAACTGCCTTAATGAAGCCCTGGGCCTCGCACTGCCCGGAAACGGAACTATAGTCGCGACCCACGCTAACAGGCTTGGACTTTTTGAGAAAGCCGCTTCGCTGATAGTTGATCTTGCTGAAAGATATTATTTCGAGGGTGATGAATCCGTGCTTCCAAAACGCATTCTCACAAAGGCAGCCTTTGAGAACGCAATGTCGCTCGATATTGCAATGGGCGGTTCAACCAACACGGTTCTTCATATTCTTGCAGTAGCAAATGAGGCCGGTGTTGATTTCACAATGAATGATATTGACCGGCTTTCAAGAAAGGTTCCCTGCATCTCAAAAGTTGCGCCTAATTCGAGCTACCATATTCAGGATGTAAACCGGGCCGGCGGTATTATGGGTATTCTCGGCGAACTTGACCGGGCAGGACTGCTCGATACAACTGTAGGAAGGGTTGATTATTCAAGCCTGAAAATGGCGCTTGATGATTATGACATAATGCGGCAGAGCCATACCCCTGATGCAGAAAATATCTACAAAAGCGCCCCGGGTAATATTAAGGGTAAGAATCTTGTTATGGGCTCACAGACGGAGGCTTACGAACAGCTTGATTCTGATCGTGCAGGCGGCTGCATAAGGGACGTTGAGCACTGTTATTATCCCGACGGAGGACTTGCTGTACTTTTCGGAAACATTGCCGGGAAGGGGTGTATAGTAAAAACCGCCGGTGTTGATTCTTCGATTTACAAATTTTCAGGTACGGCGAAGGTTTTCGAAAGCCAGGAGGATGCCTGTGAGGGGATTCTCGGCGGTTCGGTCAATGAGGGTGATGTTGTAATTATCCGCTATGAAGGACCGAAGGGCGGTCCCGGAATGCAGGAGATGCTTTACCCGACAACCTATCTGAAATCAAGAAAAATTGATAAACGATGCGCCCTGCTTACCGACGGTCGGTTTTCCGGCGGGACCTCGGGTCTGTCCATCGGACATGTTTCTCCCGAAGCAGCCGCGGGCGGTGATATAGCGCTGGTACAGAACAACGATATAATCGAGATAGATATTCCGAACAGGACTATAAAGCTGGCAGTTGATGAGGCAGAACTTCAGAAACGCAGAGCTGCTGAAGAGAGCAGGGGAAAGGAGGCTTTTACGCCCCGGAACCGCGACAGGCAGATCTCTAATGCGTTAAAAGCATATGCAAAGTTTGCCGCTTCTGCCGATAAAGGCGCGGTAAGAATTATAACAGATTAGATTATTTAAACAGTACTAGGCACAGATAAGCTTTTTTCTGTGTTCTTCAACTTTTTTTGCTGTCAGGAGGGTCCTGCGGAGTTCTTCAAGTTCTGCGGGGTCCTCTTCTTTTTTTATGCTGTATTCGAGAAAAGTTATAAGTTCAGTTATCGCATCACCCATAGAATTACTCCTCTTGAATTAATTATCGGTAACAGTTTTTATAATTTCCAGTGAATCATAATTAATTATAGGCAATTTTTTTCAATTTAGATACAAAGTATTGAATTTAGCTGGTATGTTTAAATAAGATTTATCAAAGATATAAGTAGAGTGTAAGGAGACAACAATATGGAAGGACTTTTAGTTTCGGGGATAATCGTACTCGCCGGCCGAATCCTGCAGGATCTGGTATTCAACTTTAAGATTGAAATGTTCAACAGGGGAAAGCTCGGCGGGGTCTTCGGAATAAATTTTCTTGAAAGTATAATCGGTATGAGCGTTATAGCTATGGTTGTAAACTATATCGACAAGGATCCGAGACTGCTGCTTTTTCTTGGCGTCGGTTCATCGATAGGCGGTATTATAGTAATCAAGCTCAGAGACCTGATGAATAAAAAACTGATTGGTCAGCGTCAGTATTTTGTAAGAGTCTCGTTTACCGGGAATGAGGACCTTGTAGATATACTTAAAAAGGACGGGTACATTTTTACTGTGGATTCAAGAGAATTTACCGACGGAAAGGTACGAACCATAATTGAAGGATCGCTTGAAAACCGTGCGCGAAAGGAAGCTCTGAAAAAACTCCTGCAGGGCAGAGACGACAAGCTTGTTACAATTATTGCTGCACGGGAAGTTTACTGGGTATAATTAAATTTTTCTGAAAAACATATCAGAACAGGGCGTCAGTCCCGGGGCCAGGATTCCGGTTCTGTTGCCTTCCTGCGGACTATAAATCCTTCTTCGACAGGTGCGTCGGTTTTCAGTATATAGGATTTTCCGTGATCAGCCTGGCTTACCGGAAGGCCTTCAGCATCTGTTATTGTATAGCTGCTGTCTTCCAGGTAAAGAACGTCAGGTCCTATATATTCAAGTGCTTCGCCGGGAATTATCTGGTTTTTTACAATCAGTTCCCAGCTGTTTTCTCCGGTTTTCTGCCCAATCATTCCCATAAAGATATACTGCCTTAGGTAGGATTTTTCTGTCGGCTTCTCAATATCCTTTTTGTTGAAAAAGAACCCGGTTGAAAACTCACGGTGGCTCACCTTGAAAAGCTCATCCCTGTAAGCAGAAGTATCGATACTGCCGGTTTCGAGCGCCTCCATAGCCTTCCTGTATGCCCTTGTTACAACGGCAGTGTAGTATATAGACTTCATACGTCCTTCGATCTTGATGGAATCTACTCCGGCATCTTGAAGTTCTTTCAGATGGTCAATCATGCAGAGATCTTTTGATGACAGGATGCTCGTAAAACCGTCGCCTTCAAAAATAGGGTAGTATTCCCCCGGCCGTTTGGCCTCCTCGAGAACGCGGTAATCCCACCTGCATGAATGGGAACACAAACCCTGATTCCCGCTTCGGTCAGCCATATATGCACTAAGAAAGCATCTGCCCGAATAGGCAAGACACATTGCCCCGTGAACAAAGCATTCGAGCTCAACTTCCGGAACTGCGGATTTAATTTTACCGATTTCACTGAGTGATGCTTCCCTGCCCAGGATTACCCTGGAAAATCCCATATCCCTGTACATTTTAACCGCTTCGGAGTTTAAACAGTTAGCCTGAGTACTAAGGTGAAGTTCAACCCCCGGGAACCTTTTCTGAAGTTTTCGGACCATTCCTATATCACTGATTATTATCGCATCGAAAGGGTATTCGGCTATGTAATCAAGGTTCTGATCAAGGTTTTCGAGGTCAGCTTCGTGAAAATAGATATTCAGTGCACCGTAAAGCTTTTTCGAACCTTTGATTTCACGAATGATTTTGTATTCATCTTCGTTGAAATTATCGGCTTTCTGGCGCAGCGAAAAGTTCCTTATACCGATGTAGGCTGCGTCCGCTCCGTACAGGTAAGCGTATTTGAGTTTTTCAACATTCCCGGCGGGTGATAGTAATTCCATAGCTGGCAGAATAACAGGAAAACATTCAAGCTTCAATATTAATATATACAAAGCCTCCTTCTTTATTTAAAATGAACATACTTTAGTATGAAAAATGCCGCACTGATTGCTCTGCCGTTATTGATTTTCTCCTTTGTTCATTTGACTGAAGCCTCCGCCGAAGAAATGACCGTAAGGGATTACGATAGCGAGCAGTGGCCCAAATATGTTTTTCCTGTTGAGGGTCCTGCCGGCAAGGTTAAGACTATAACAGAAACAGCTTTTACTTCTGATCCGCGATCCGATGACGGCGGGCGGGTTTTTAAGTACAGGCTTATTTTAAGATACGATACCGAGGGGCTGCTTCAATCGGAAGAATATTACGATGAAAAAGGGGACCCCGGGAACCGTATCGATTATACGTATGAAAACGGCAGGCTTGTTCTTAAGACTCAAAGCCACCCTGAAATAATCAACCCCGACAGAGAAATATTTACTACGAGCTCCAGGAATAAAATCATGGAAGTTGAAAAGATTTTTTCAACCGGAAACTACGGCTGGAGGTTCAGGAATTCGTATGATCAGGACGGGAAAATAATACTTACCAGCAAATACGACAGGTACTGGAACTGGAAACTGGTGTACAGCAGGATGTTTCAGTATGACAAATCAGGCAAGTTATCTTCCACCGAGGGATTCGGAATGCAGAACGAACTCCTCTGGCGTGATGAATATAAATATAATGATGAAGGCCTTGTTTCAGAATCAGTGAAATATAACCCCGACGGAGAACTGGTTGTGCGAATTGTCAACCAGTATGATCAGTATGGAAACTATTCAAGACGGGAGTTTTTCGATATGAAAGGCGTCAGTTACGCTGTGTATTCATACGGATGGAATTTCGATTCCAGAGGAAACTGGACCGCAAAGGTAATAGGCCGTGAGGTCCGGGGAAGCAATGAATCCTATATCATTCCTGATTCAATGATTATCCGGGATATCGAATATTACGGATGAAGTAATCATGCATCAGCACATACCTCTCGAGAAAATACGACATCCATGGCTCAGGAACAGCATCGTGAGTAAGCTGCTGCAGCGGAGTAATAACAACATCCCTGTCGGTAGTCATAATATTTGCAATCGGTACTGCCTCAACATCTTTGAGGACCGGTGCGCCTTCTGAAAAATCGAAAGTAACCTGAATAATTGCCGAATCACCTGTGTAGGACCATTCCTCCTCGGGCAGCGCCGGATCAGCTATTCGTCCCTGTCCGGAAATAAAGTTCCCGAGTGAATACATGAGTACGCTTCTGCGGCCGTTGTTTTCAACTATATCGACAGGCTGGACAACGTGCGGATGATGACCCCATACAACATCGACTCCGGCTGCCGCGAGTCTGCGGAACAGGACAGTTTTGCTTTTCACCGGTTCCGTATAATATTCCACTCCGCCGTGGTAGGCTAATACAAAAAGATCATAGTTTTCCGTAATTTCGGATATCCAGTCGACAAAGGCATCGGTCTCAGCAGGATTTCTGAAATCGACAAGCTGCATGTAACCCTCTTCTGGTTTTACATTTGAAAACTGCGTGACTGCAAGGTAACCGATTTTCCATCCGTCTTTATAGATTGTCACGGGACGGAACGGTATATCCGGGTTCTGCTTCGCTCCAGAGAAGTATATATTTCTTCCGGTTTCATCTTTTATCAGGGCGCTTAGGTTTTCCATAGACTGGACAGTGGCTATCAGTCCTTTTGTTCCCTGATCCGCGGTATGGTTATTCGCAATCGATAACACATCCACACCGGCATCGAGCGCGGCCTTTACATAGTCCGAGTGGATATTGAAAACAGGAAAACTGGCTTGCGGAAGATCCGGATTGACCGGAAATTCCACATTGCAGAATGTTAGACTGTCATCCGTCATCATCTGCCTGATGTCCTTATATATCAGGGAATAATCAGACATCGAGTAGTTTATTACATGAGCCATCATGTCGCCTGTAAAACTCAGATTGAGTTCCTTTTTTACGGATGGAATGATTTCCGGTCCTGCTGAAAATTCAACCGCAAACAGCTGAGATGACAATAGCAAAATAAAAATAACCGCAGTTACTGCAGTTTTTTTAAAAAATCTGTTCAATCACTTCTTCCATTCTTTCGACCGGCAGGAACTTTATTCCCTTTTTTATGTGCTCAGGGATTTCAGAAAGATCCCGCTCGTTTGCTTTCGGTATAAGGATTGTTTTTATTCCGGCACGTCTCGCCGCAATTGTTTTTTCCTTCAGTCCTCCGATTGGAAGAACCTTTCCTACCAGCGACATTTCGCCGGTCATGGCAAGCTTCTTTTTCAGCATTTTACCGGTTGCCAATGAGAGCAGGGCGGATGCCATAGTGATTCCTGCCGAGGGGCCGTCTTTCGGGGTTGCGCCCTCGGGAATATGAAGATGAATCATGTTCTTTTCAAAGAACTCCGGGTCCGCACCGTTCTGTTGGGCAACATGACGGATGTAGGTATAGGCAATACCTGCTGATTCCTGCATAACCTTTCCCATCTGTCCTGTCAGCTTGATGCCTTCCTTGCCCGGAACATTGACTGCCTCTATCATCAGTGTGTCGCCGCCGAAATTGGTCCAGGCAAGACCGATTGCTGTTCCCGGCTGGGTGACGACCTTGATTTCATCCTCGCGGAAAATCGGCTTGCCGAGGTATTCTTCGAGATTTTCCGGTTCAATTAAAAACGGCGCTTCCGCTTCGTTCAGTACCAGCTTTCTGGCAATCTTCCGGTGAATCCGATCAAGGGCTTTTTCGTAATTACGCATACCGGCTTCGCGGGCATAATTTACTGCTATTGCAGACAGGGTTTTGGTATTGTATTTAACGTCCTTGCGTTTAAGGCCCGCTTTATGAATCGATTTAGGAATAAGATATTTCTGCGCTATTGTGATTTTTTCCTTGTCGATATAACCGGACAGTCGGATTATTTCCATTCGGTCAAGCAGGGGGCGTGGAATCGTATCAAGTGTGTTTGCCGTGGCAATAAAAAGTATGTTTGATATATCAAACGGAAGATCCAGGTAATGGTCCCTGAATGCGATGTTCTGTTCCGGATCGAGAACTTCGAGCAGTGCCGAGGACGGGTCTCCCTGGTATGATGCTCCCATCTTGTCGATCTCGTCTATCATAAAAACCGGAGCGCCGGTTTTAACTATCTTCAGACCCTGTATGATCTTTCCGGGCATCGCACCTACATAGGTTCGGCGGTGTCCCTTGATTTCGGCTTCATCCCTCATGCCCCCGACCGAAAAACGGAAAAATTCCTTATTCAGAGCCGAGGCAATCGATTTGCCGATCGAGGTCTTTCCGACGCCGGGGGCGCCGACAAGGCAGATTATTGAACCCTTGTTGTCCTTCTTGAGTTTCCGGACGGCAAGATATTCAAGAATACGTTCTTTCACGTCTTCAAGCCCGTAATGGTCCCGGTCAAGAATATCAGACGCTTCCTTCATGTCGTATTCTTCGGGTTCCGGCTTGTTCCACGGCAGCGAAATTATGGTATCGAGGTAATTTCTTGTTACGACAAATTCAGACGAATTTGGATCCATAAGCTTGAATTTTTCGAGTTCCTGTTCAACCTGATCCTTGACTTCGCCTTTAAATTTAAGTTTTTCTACAGCCTCTGCAAACCTGAGGTACTCTCCGCTTTTGGCATCGACCGGCATTCCGAGTTCCTGCTTGATTGCCTTGAGTTCTTCCTTAAGAAAATACTCACGCTGGTTTTTTTCGATCTTTTCATTTATCTGGTTCTGAATCTTCCTCTGGATCTTCATCAGTTCCTGTTCTTTTTTGATGTAGATAAGAACAGCCTCAAGCCTTGCCTGAACATCAAGGGTTTCGAGGATTTTCTGCTGATCGTTACGGTCAATATTGAGTATCGAACTGAAAAAATCTGCAATTCGTCCGGGCTGATCAATATTTACCATTGAAAGCCGCATCTCTTCTGAAAACAGCGGGTTGTTTTCGGAAAGCTGTTTCATTTCACTGATTATTGATCTTGTGAGCGCCTTGACCTCGATTGTATCGTCATTAATGTCGTCGAGATATTCCACCGCGGTACTGAAAGGGGGAGCATCCGTAAGGAATTTTTTAACCCGGAATCTTTTCAGGGTAGAGATGAATACATTTACACCTCCGTCCGGAAGATTGATCTTTTTTACTATTTTCCCGACGGTACCGATTCTGCAGAGATCGTCGATAACAGGTTCATCAGTCTCTTCATCCTTTATCATCAGAAGCCCGACAAGACTGTTTTCTGAAAGACTCTGATCAACCACAGAGATGTCCTGTTCGGATTCAATCATCATCGGAGTAAAAATCCCCGGGAAAACTGGTTTGCCCATCGTGGGTATCACAAAGAGCCGGTTGGGCAGTAATTGGTCTGCAGGTACAATCTGTTTCTCTGGCATTTTAACCCCCTGTATAAAGTATAATGCATATTGAATTGTGTACAAACTACAGTTGATAAAATATGTAAAAAAATATTAAAAGGCAAATAATACTGCATTCATCCTTTAACTCTATTTTGGGTAAATATAGACGATACAAAGAAGTTTTTTGAATATTACGGGAAATAATATTTTTTTAAACGCTTTCGAAGATTAAATTTAAACTCGCGGGCATTTATTTATGCTGCTTAAAGTTGTATAATGTGACGGATGAACCGCAATTATTCTACTGAAGCTGTTGTACTTAAAACCGGTCGAATCGGTGATTATCATAAATCCGTAACAATACTCAGCCCTGAACGCGGAATAATTCAGGCCATAGCTCACGGGGCCTACAAGGGCAAGAGCCGGCTCAGCAGCATTACAGATCCATTCTGCATAAGCGAATTCGAGCTTTATCATAACCCGGTGAAGGACCTGTGGAAGATTAACAACTGTGAATCCCGGACATTGAACAGCGGAATACGTGAAGATCTCGGTGCAACATGCCATGCTTCGTTCTGGTCGGAACTGGTGCTGAAAAGTCATGCCTCCGGAGCTGATTACAGCACGGTTTACTCACTTTTTACATCAGCTCTCGGTGCGCTCGCGGCAGATAACAGCCGATCTGTTATTGTTACCGTGCATTTTCTGTACCGGTTCCTGCTTGGTTCAGGGTTTATCACAGATTTTTCCGAGTGCTGTAACTGCGGAAACGATTCAGCAGGCAGAACTGTATTTTTTTCTCCATCGGAAGGCGGATTTCTGTGTGAAGACTGTGCTTCCGGAGGTCTTGCGGCGCTGAAAAGCAGTTCAGCAGTATATCTGCAGGATTCAATCGGTATTCAGCTTGAAGAAGCAATTAAAAAAAGGTTAGATTTATACACTGAAAAGGAAATAAGAAATGTTCTGCTGGCTGTACTCAGGAGTATTCTTGATACTCCGCTGAACACTCTGGATTTTATAGATGGTATGGAATAAAAAAGAAATAAACTCAGACAGCGTCCGGGAAATTTCCGGAAGATTCGGTATTGACCTCCTGCCGGCAAGTATCTTCGTAAGACGCGGCATTACTGATTATTCGCAGATTAAATTTTTTCTGGAAGATGATATTCAGTACCTGCATAACCCCTTTGAATTTGACGAGATGGAAGACATTGTAGACAGGATCAGAGTTGCGGTCTCAGAGGGTGAAAAGGTTAAAATATTCGGTGACCGCGATGCCGATGGAATAACATCAACAGTTCTGCTTTATAATGAACTGAAATCGATGGGTGTTGATGTCGAGTGGCGTCTGCCTGAGGGTGATGATCCGTACGGATTGACAATTTCTTCGGTTGATGAATTCGCAGCGCGCGACGGCAGCCTGTTTATTACAGTAGATTGCGGTATTTCAAACTACAATGAGATAAAGCATGCCTCTGATTTGGGGATTGAAACCATTGTTATTGATCATCATAACAGCCCCGAAGAGCTGCCGCCGGCATACGGGATTGTCAATCCAAAAATGGAGGACAGCTGTTACCCGTTTATGCATCTTGCAGGATGCGGGGTGACGGCGAAGGTTATATGGGCACTGAGGTTTTCAAAACTCGATATTTACAACCAGGAATTTTGTCTGCTGAATATACGTCCCGGAAATGAATCCTTCATTCTTGAAGCGGCCAGAATAAAGAACCTTGTGGTACTGGATCGCATCAGTGAAACACTCGTTCCGGGTGTGATTGACCTTGAGAGTTCACGGCTGATGGATTTTCTTCAGCTTCAGATAATTGTTTACGATGCTGAACCGCAGAAAAAAATGCTGCAGAAAATATTCGGAAACAATACGGACATTCACCTGATCGACGCTGCCCCTGAAATATGGAAGGTTTTTCCGGCAATACAGGGGCGAAGCCTGCTTAAAATGCGCGACGGCAGCCGAATGGCTAAATACAGTAAAACCCCGCCGGGTGAACTCGATGTTTTCTCAAACCTGTTTTTTACTTTTATAACAAAGAAGGATCCTGCTCTATCTTCGGATTATGAAAAAGTGCTTGATCTTGTTGCGCTTGGAACAATTGCCGACCTCATGCCTCTGGAGGATGAAAACAGGATAATTGTAAAACGCGGAATGCAGCGCCTTGTTTTGACCGAAAGAAAGGGGCTGCGGAACCTGCTTGCGGCAAGAAACCTGTCTTCAAAAACACTCAGTACTACGGATGTCGGCTGGCAGCTGACCCCGATCATCAATGCAACGGGCAGAATGGGAGTTCCGTCGAAGGCTGTTGAGCTGCTTTTAAGCGAAGAGCCCGAGGAAATTTACAGGCTCACCGAAGAGGTTTCGAGCCTGAACAGGCAGCGGAAAAAATTAGGCGAGGACGCCTGGGCAAAAGTTCTGCCTGCTGCAAAGCGCAGTTATCAGGACCTCGAAGCACGACTTGTTCTTGTTGCCGACAGATCGCTTAACAGGGGAATAACCGGGATCATGGCGTCCCGGCTTGCCAATTTTTTCGGGGTCCCGGCTATAGCAGTATCAATTATGGATGATAAAGCTGTCGGATCAATACGGTCTGCAATGGATATTAATGTAAAGGATTTTATCGAGGGCGCATCCGATTTGTTTATTGACTACGGCGGGCATGATTATGCAGCCGGATTCAGTCTCGAGCTGAAGAATTTTGCGGAGTTCACTGCCCGGGTAGAGAAGCTCGCTCCCGCGCTGAAGGGCGCTGAAACCTCAGAATCGTCGATAAATATCGACGCAGAACTGCCTGCTTCATATTTAAACCCGGATCTGATTAAAACAGTGGAGATGTTCGAACCATATGGGGAAGGTAATCCCGCACTGATATTCCTTTCCCGCGGTGTAAAAATTGAAAATATCGAGCTGATCGGAAAGAATGAGCAGAAGCATCTGAAAATGCTGTTCGCCGCCGGTAAGTACAAATGGCCTGCTGTGTACTGGAATGCCTCTGAAAGGGTAAACCGGGACTTCAGCAGCGGAGATACGGTTGATATTGTCTTCCGGTTAGGCCGGAATTACTATATGAACCGTGAAAGTCTGCAGCTTACTATAATGGACCTGAAAAAATGATGAAAAAAATTATTTTACTTATCTCAGTTATCATATTACCGGCAGCTGTTTTCTCACTGGATATTTCTGTGCCGGAATCGGTTGAGCAGGGCGGCGTAATAACTGTTGTTCTTAAGGACGGCGACGGGGTAAAAGCTGAGTTCGGTCGCGGGGGTACAGTCTATTCGGAGTCGGAGTCCTTTAAAACGAAAGTCGACGATCATACTGCATCAATAGCGCTGCTGGGAGTCCCGTCCACTTTAAGCCCGGGGATTTATTATGTATCCGCCGGAGACGGTGAAGTCAGAAAATCAATAAGGGTTGAAAGCAAGGATTTTTTCAAAGAAGATATTGAACTTAATAAATCAATGTCGAATCTCAGGCAGTCTGATGACGAAGAAAAAGCTGAGCAGTGGCGGTCCCTTCTGATTATCCTTAAAACGGTGGAAACCGAAGATGTTTTTGAAACCGGGCTGCTTGAAAAGCCGGTGGAAGAGCTTTGGACCTCATCACACTTCGGCGACATAAGGCGATACCTTTATTCGGACGGTACAACAGCCGGTTCGGTCCATGCCGGGATTGACTACTCTGCCGAGCCCGGAACACCCGTTTACGCGCCCGGTGACGGTAAGGTTGTTTTTGCCGCCGAGCGTATATTAACCGGCTTTACAGTTGTAATTGAACACCTTCCGGGCGTGTATTCACTGTATTATCATTTAAGTAAAATTGATGCAGAAGAAGGCGCCCTGATTCATGAAGGCGATTCGGTAGGAAAGGTCGGAGCTACAGGGCTTGTTACCGGTGCCCACCTGCACTGGGAGGTCAGGGTAGCGGGTGTCGCGGTAGATCCTGTGCCGTTGATGACAGGCGGACTGATTGACAAAGCCTATATTTTGGGTATTATAGAGAAACAATAAAAACAAAAGGGGGTGATTGCTATCGCTCATGTAAATATCGATGAGAACGAACCATTAGAGAAGGCTATCAAGCGCTTTAAGAGAATGGTTGAGAAAGAAGGTATTATTCGTGAATGGAAGAAGCGCGAATACTTCGAAAAACCTTCTACCATAAAGAATCGAAAGACCAAAGCGATGGAGCGCAAGCAGATGAAAAAGCAGCGCAAAATCCAGAACATGAAGAGTTATTAGCAATCCAGCCGCGGATGTGCGCATCTTACGGCCGATTTGAAGAGACGGTTTTAAGCCGTCTCTTTTTTTTGCTTTACAGGCGGTAAATGAAGCTGTCCGGCTGCCTATATTTGAACACCCAGGCTGCGGTGGGAACATGTGCGATCAGTTTCATCTCTTCGTCCCAGCTTTTGCTGCGGTACTGGCGCCGGAGAAATCTCCAGGCGTTAAACCGATGCCGGCGCCTCCTGAAAGCCTTAATTCCTGAGCTTTTATTGCAGATATCCGGTGAAAAGCAGGAAAATGGTGAAAAGCAGTCTGGAAAAAAACATTCTTACAGAATTCTGTAATTTCATATTAATTTTCCGGTTTCTTGTATGAAATTTTTATTTAAGCTGCAATTATTGATGTAATTATTCTTAATGCAGTTCCTTTTTTACAAAAATACATTATTTAAAGATATAAATTGCTCTTTTCTCAGAATAAATCCTAAAACAATCCATATAGCCTTAAAAACCTGAATTAATAAACCTGTTGTAAAACACTAAAAAAAATGAGATAAATAGTGATACGAATATTGGAGAGGGATTATGCGAAAATACAATTTTTATGCAGGACCGTCCACGCTGCCGGTTGAAGTGCTTGAAGAGCTGAAAGAGACTATGGTTGATTATAAGGGCATTGGAATGTCGCTTATTGAAACAAGTCATCGCAGCAAAGATTATGAAGAAGTACATAATGAAGCAGTCAGTCTTGTCAGTGAACTGCTCGGCCTGCCTGATAACTATAAGGTTGTTTTTCTGGGCGGAGGAGCGACTCTTCAGTTTACAATGGTTCCGGCCAACCTGATGATTGGTTCAAAGACTGCAGATTATGTATTATCAGGGACCTGGGCTGTAAGCGCCTACAAAGATGCCTGCAAACTGGGCAACGCTGTAGCTGTATATGACGGGAAGGCCAATAATTATACCGAGCTGCCGTCTTCAGTTAAAACAAGCGTAGACTCTTCGTAT
>QKCC01000035.1 GCA_003245835.1 Spirochaetales bacterium
GCCATGACTATTGCTCCCTGCGGGGTAGTCTGCGAGTTATGCATCGGCTATCAAAGACCCAAAAACAAATGTGTCGGCTGTCTTTCTGAAGGCAATAAACCTAAACATTGTACAATATGTTCAATAAAACTCTGCAGCTCAAAAACATCTGAAGAAGAGCTATGCCTGAGCTGCAGCAAGTATCCCTGCCGCCGTCTTCGCGACCTCGAAAAACGCTATTCACTTAAATACAGCGAAAGTCCGACAGAAAATATGAAAAATTTTTTAGAACTGGGCCGTAAAGCTTTCGAGTCACAGATCATAGACGCCTGGAGCTGCAAAGCCTGCGGAAAACTGCTGTCGGTTCACAGGCCGGAATGCGTTCATTGCGGAACACCGAATCCGGGATTTCCGCAGTCCTGAATCTCAAGGAAATTAAAGGAGAATTAGACTATGATTACATTGTCTGCTGTATTTCTGATTTTCATCGGAACACTTGGATTCTCCATCTTTTACATCATCAGCCTGCAGCCCGCGGCGCTGTCATCAAGAATCGGTGATAAGGCATATAAAATCTGCGGATTTTTGAGAATGATAGCGATGGTATTTGAAATGGCAGCCATAGCCGGCTATATCCTTTTTGTTTTCGGTGACAAGCTTAATTACGCGATCTTAAAAGATAATGAAATGATTATAAGAATTGCAGGGGCGGCTGTAACAGGACTGACTGTCGGGTTCACCCTTTACAGCGCTAAAGTTGCGGGCTGGGAAGCTGCGGTGCCGAATAAAGAGAGTAATTTATACGGTGGAATCTATAATTACATGCGGCACCCGCAGACACTCGGGGAGATGCTGTCATGGTTTGGTATAGCCATGATTTTAAACAGCCTGACGCTGCTGGTATATTCGATAATCTGGATTCCGCTCTTTTACAGCTATACAGTGCTTGAAGATAATGACCTTGCTTTACGATTCGGTGACGAATATACAGAATACTCAAAAAGAGTGGGTGCTTTCCGGCGAAAAAAAAGCAGATAAAGGTAACGAAAAATATATTTCAATGTGTTTTAATAATAATTATGAATATCATAACAATTCATTCAAGCCCGAGAAAAAACGGCATCACTTCAACCATTTTATCAGAAATTGAAAAAAATATCGGTTCAGAACATTGTATTGAAACATTTAACGTTAATAATCTTAACTTTAAACCGTGTACAGGATGTCTGAAATGCAGACCGAATTCAGTATGTGTATTGCCCAGAGACGATGCGCATAAGTTCTACGATAAATTAACAACATCTAACCTGATAATTGTTGCCTCTCCGGTTTACTGGGGGAATATACCCGGACCGTTAAAAACCCTATTTGACCGTTGTGTTACTGCATTTGAATCAATAGAATCAGGACCAAAGACAAAACTGCCGGAAAAAAGGCTGACAGGCAAAAAAGCAATTTTAATCTTTTCATCAGGTGCACCATATCCGTATAACCTGCTGTCTTCACAAAGCGGAGGGGCAGTGCGATCAATTAAGACAATCTTCAGATCAGGAGGTATTAAAATAGCAAAAATAATGAATATCTCAAATTCTTATAATTTCGAAAAAAGAAAATCTTTTTATATAAATAGAGCAAAATCTATAGGACTTTCAATATAACATTCCTTTTTAATTCCCCGGTAAGTAAAAACAACAGGTAACTCCCGGGGAAAACATTTTTCTATTTTATCAATTCAATCTGCGACATGTCAGCCTTGCCGTTTTTCAGAAAAGCCCAGGAAATATTATCCGCTCTGCAGTTGATGAATTGGATCTTTTTCAGGGTTTTGTTTTTAAAAAAGCAATTGTTAAAAACAGCATTCCTGAAAACAACCTTTTTAAAATCACAATTTATAAAGGAACTGTCCTTCCATGCCCCTTCAAATTCGATCCCGGATAAATGTGATGAATTGAATGAAGTTCGTACCCATAAAGCGCCCGCAATCTCATTTTTTTCGATCGAACAACCCTTTAATTCTGAACCGGTAAAATCCGCCGAGGTAAAATCACAACCGGTTAAATGGCTTCTTAAAAATACTGCATCTTTTAATGAACATTCACGGAAAATATTCTTCGCTATATGTGATCCCCTTATCTGACTTTTGCTTAAATCAGATTTTGTAAAATCACAGTTTTCAACATTATTATTCTTTAATAACAATGCTGACAGGTCTGAATCAATAAAACGACACCTCTGCATATTTGACGAACTGAATTTTTCATGCAGATTAGTCAGTCCTGAAAAATCAGCGTCAACCCAGTTGCCGAATGACATGTCCCATTCCGGCTTTTTATCAGAATCGCCGCTTCCTATTTCATTATTAACTTCCTGTCCAGCATCACCATCCGGCAACACTTCAAAAGGTGCGGCAAAATCCTCTGAAAAATAGTTTAGGTCAACTCCGAGCACCGCCGCAATTCTATTGAGGGTAATAATATCCGGCAGAGATTCTCCGCGTTCCCATTTTCCTACAGCCTGTGAACTGACAAATACCTGTTCACCGAGCTGTGCCTGTGATAAATCAAGTTTTTTTCTGGCATCTGAAATTTTATTTCCTATCATGATCGTTGTTAGCATGCTAACTTCTCCTTCCATCTTATTTGTCGACAGGAATATTTTATATACAGAAACCCGATATCGGCAATATCACAATACTATACATTTAGTTGTTTTTGACTACCATTGGTTGTATTTTAATATATTTTTGGTTGTTTCTGTAAAATTCAGGATCAATTAATATTCTCTTAACATTAATCATTACTTTATTAGTATATTATCGTAATGTATAATTTGATATATCGGGAGAGAATAGTATGAATCCGAAAATTGATGATTATCTTAACAAATTGACCAAATGGCGTGATGAATCGAATTTATTACGTTCAATTCTTTTAGAATGCGGGCTTGATGAAGAGCTTAAATGGGGAAAACCGTGTTACTCGCACGGCACCGGCAATATTGCAATCATTCAGGGATTCAAGGATTACTGCGCACTTCTTTTCATGAAAGGCGCATTGCTGAAGGACCCCGAGGGTATTCTTATCACTCAGACCGATAATGTACAGGCAGCCCGGCAGCTCAGATTTACCAGTACAGACGAAATCAGCAGGCTGCGTCCTGTTATAAAGGCATATATCTCTGAAGCATCAGAAAACGAAAAAGCAGGGCTTAAGGTTGAACTGAAAAAAACATCGGATTTTCCCATGCCTGAAGAATTTCAGAGAAGACTCGATGATGACGAAGCGCTTAAAACAGCATTCACTTCGCTGACTCCCGGAAGGCAGAGGGCATATATCCTGCATTTTTCTTCAGCAAAGCAGTCAAAAACGCGTGAGTCCCGAATCGAGCAATGCATCCCGGCAATATTCGACGGCATTGGGCTGAATGACAGATAGAGTCCATGAAACAGAACGGCTGCTGTTAAGGAGACTTGATGCCGCCGACGCACCTTTGCTGCTGGATTACCTGTACAGGAATAGGGATTTTCTTCGGAAATGGGAACCCCTCAGAAGTCCCGATTATTATTCGGTTGATTCGCTGAGGGTCTTAATCGGGAACGAAAATATTACCTTTGAAAACGGTACCTCGCTCTGCCTGTATATTTTTAACAAAGGTGAAGATAAAATAATCGGCACTGTATCGCTGACCAATATAATCTACGGTTTTTTTAAATCCTGCTTCCTTGGATATAAAATTGATGAAACCGAGATAAACTGCGGTAAAATCACTGAAGCACTGACAAAACTTATCGAAATAGCATTTACAGAATATGAACTGCACAGAATTGAAGCCAATATTATGCCTTCTAATTCAGCATCACGGAGAGTTGTCGAAAAATTAGGCTTCACAGAAGAGGGTAAAAGCAAAAAGTATCTTAAAATCAACGGAGAATGGCAGGATCACCTGCATTTTGTTCTGCTTAATGAGAAAGCGGAATAGGTATATAATCAGATTAATAGGAGAATTATTTTATGAGTTTTTGCTGGGTCACACTTAATGTAAAAAATATGGAAGAATCACTCACTTTTTACCAGGAGATTGCAGAGCTTAAGGTTAACAGGAAAATGAACCCGATGCCCGGAACAGAGATTGTCTTCCTCGGTACCGACGACTCTTCGACTGAGGTTGAATTAATCAGAAACGAGAAGAATAATTCGCCTGCATTCGGCCGGGACATATCGCTGGGATTTATTGTTGAATCTCTTGATAAAAAGATCGAACAGATTAAAAGCAGCGGCATCACCGATATCGAGGGTCCGTTCCAGCCGGCGCCGTTTATTAAATTCATATACGTAGAAGATCCCAGCGGCGCCCGCGTTCAATTTATAGAAAATCTGCAGAAGTAAAAGGAAATACTTATGCCAGCTTACGCGGTCCTGTTCAGGGGGATCAATGTCGGCGGTAAGAATATTATCCAGATGAAGGAGCTCTCCAAAGTACTGGAGGGCGCCGGATTCTCCGATGTTCAAACCTATATTCAGTCGGGTAATGCAGTTCTAACTTACAACGGAAAAAGTCCGGAGGTTGAATCTCATGTACGGGAATCTGTGCTTTCTGCCTTCGGATTCGAACCCGAAGTAATGGTATACACTGCCGGTGAAATAAGAACTGCTCTTGAAAACAATCCGTTCAAGGATACCGACCCGGGCAGAGTACAAGCGGGGTTCATGAACAAATTACCCGATAATCCGGACATTGAAAAAATGAATACCATAAAAAAAGAGAGCGAAGAATTCAGTTTTTCAGGCAGGATTTTCTACCTGTCCGCTCCGGAGGGAATCGGAAAGTCAAAGCTCGCGTCGTCCTGTGAAAAACTGATCGGAACCGATATGACCATGAGAAACATGCGAACGGTTACGCATATTGCCGAAATGCTTCAGAATTAAGGAGTTTCAGCATGATTATGGTCAAACAGGAAAATTGCAGCCGCATTTGAAGGATACTGCATGAACAGTATTGACGGGTACCCGGTAATCGACACTGATATCTGTAACCAGTGTCAGAAGTGTATTGCACTGTGCCCCGGCCGGGCGCTGACGATGAACGGAGTTCTTCCCGATAAGGCTTCGAAAGTAAAGCAGGACTGGTATGGGGATTTTTTAAACCTGCTGCGTACACGCCGGTCGACCAAAACATTTCAGAAAAATGACATTCCCGAAGGAATAATTAGAAAAATTGTAGAAAGCGGCGCATATGCCCCAAACCAGAACAAGAATATTACTGTACTCGCAATAAGCGACCCGCTGCTGATTCAGAATATCAACGAACATGCGCTCAACTTCATTCAAATGCTGTACAATCTGTTTTTTTCAGTAAAACCGCTGTCCGCCCTTATCGGCCTTTTTTCAAATTCCTGGCAGGTTATAAAAAAGAAGATGGAGAGAGACCTGGTATATAATAAATCCATCGTTAAAAAGAACACGAATGTACTGCTGTTTGCCGTCGGAAACCCCAGAACACCGGTAACAGAAGCGAGCGCCCAGTATATACTGAGCACAATGTCGCTCACCGCCCATTCACTTGGAATCGGCAGCACTCTGATGGATTCCCTTAAAATGTCTGTGAATATGAACCGAAAACTGAGGCGTGAGCTTGGTTTTTTAAGTTCCGACAGGGTTCTCGGTGTACTCGCACTAGGCTACTCGGCTGAAAAAATCATGAATATTCCGCAGGGTTACGATATTCCCTTTTTTATGAATAAAATCAGCAGGGAATAGCAGTCATAAATTTTACCTTCGAAAGCTGTTATAAAATCATTACATACCCGAATATTATATCATAGAACACAAGAATTAAATTCTGTGCTAACATAGGCGCATGCTCAACGAACTTATCAGTACAATCAAAGAGGATCGCGACTTCAAACGGAATGTTTCACACTGGGAAACCATACCCGCAAGGGATGGAAACTATGCCGATTATCCTGAAGCTGTCGACCCGAGGCTTATAAAAACCTATACCGGTAGGGGAATTGAGCGTCTTTATTCACACCAGAGGGACTGTTTTGACAGCGTAACCTCAGGCAAAGATACTGTTGTGGTAACGCCAACAGCCTCGGGAAAAACACTATGCTACAACCTGCCGGTACTCGATTACCTGCTTAAAAACCCCGAAGCCAGGGCGCTGTACCTGTTTCCGACAAAGGCGCTTTCACAGGACCAGCAGTCTGAGCTTAACGAAGTCATTGAAGCCTCCGGACTGCCGGTTAAAACCGTTACCTATGACGGCGACACACCGGCATCGATAAGGGTTGCCGCCCGCGACGGCGGAAGGATAATAATAACGAACCCCGATATGCTGCATACCGGTATTATGCCGAACCACCCCAAGTGGATTAAATTCCTGAGCAATGTAAAATATATTGTCATCGACGAGGTCCATATATACCGCGGCGTCTTCGGCTCACATGTTACCAACGTGATCCGCAGGCTGAAGCGAATATGCCGGTTCTACGGCTCCGACCCGCAGTTCATCTGCTGCAGCGCCACAATCGGCAACCCCAAGGAGCTTTCTGAAAATATTCTCGAACGTACTGTAAACCTGATAGACAATAACGGCGCGCCTTCAGGCGAAAAACACTTTGTGCTTTACAACCCGCCGCTTGTCGACCCTGTGCAGGGTATCCGCAGGGGGGTTGTTCTAGAATCGCAGAACCTTGCGCTTAAATTCCTCAGAAGGGGCGTAAAAACAATTGTTTTCTGCCGTTCCAGGATACGAACCGAGCTGATTGCGTCTTACATCAACTCACGGCTCGAAAATATATTTACCGACAACAGCAGAATACGCGTTGAAGCATACCGAGGCGGTTACCTGCCGAGTGAACGCCGCGAAATTGAACGCGGTATGCGCGACGGAAGCATCCAGGGAATAGTCTCGACAAACGCGCTTGAACTCGGTATAGATATAGGCGGACTCGATGCGTCGATTATGGCGGGCTTTCCAGGCAGCATATCATCATCATGGCAGCAGGCAGGCAGGGCGGGCAGGCGTGCGACGTCGTCGCTGTCGATACTGATTGCGTCCGCGTCGCCTGTCGACCAGTATGTAATCGAAAACCCGCAGTATTTCTTCGGTAAAAACCCCGAATCCGCCCTGATTGATCCGGACAACATATACATCCTTTTGGACCACCTTAAATGCGCCGTTTTTGAACTGCCGTTCGGCCCGGATGAAGAATTCGGAAAACAGACCAAAGAGCTGCTGATGTACCTCGAGGAAGAGGGGGTAATCAGGCTGACCGGCGGCAAGTACTACTGGTCCGACCGCGGCTACCCTGCAGAAAGCGTTTCATTGCGCAGCGCGACAAGTGAAAACGTGGTCATCATCGATGAGACCGGCGGCAAAAACAACGTAATAGGCGAGATGGACAGGCCGTCGGCTAAAGAGATGATATTCGACAAAGCCGTTTACATCCACCGCGGCGAGCAGTTCCTGGTACGCAAGCTGGATATCGAAAATAAAAAATGCTTTGTTTCTCAGTCTGACGTCAACTATTACACCGATGCAGTGGTTAAAACCGACATCAAGGTGCTCGAAGAGGACGGCAGAAAGGACCTGTCCGGCTGCGAGATTGCCGAAGGCGACGTACTTGTCCGGAAGCAGGTTGCAAAGTTCAAGAAGATTAAGTACATGAGCCATGAGAACGTCGGTTTCGGCGAGATCTTCCTGCCGGAAGAAGAAATGCATACCCGGAGCGCCGTCTTCCTGTTTACTGAAGGAAGCCCCTCGGCTGCCGCCTTTGAAAAAATACCCGATGAACTCAGGGAACACGTGATCGGCAGGATAGGCAGCCTTATAAAAAACGTTTCCCCTGTGTTTCTGCTCTGTGACTCCCACGATATCGGTGTTGCCGAACGCCTGCGTGACCCGCATTTCAACATGCCCTGCATCTACATCTATGACAACTATCCGGGCGGAACAGGACTTTCGGAAGGCATTGCCGAAAAATCCGGAGAA
>QKCC01000316.1 GCA_003245835.1 Spirochaetales bacterium
CAAGGATGCAAAAGTCATTATGATCAGCGCGCTTGGTAAACAGGATCTTGTTAAAAAATCACTGCTTATCGGAGCCAAGAACTACATCGTTAAACCGCTCGACAGGGCAAAGGTTCTTGAAAGAATCCTGATGTCGATTAAATAAATATAAAGACAAGCCGTTTAAAGCAGGACTGCATCTATTCCGGAAAGTAGAAACTACGGGGATGCAGTCTTTTTTGCTTTTCAGGAGCATTAATCCGCAGGCTGTCGATAAAACATACTACATGAACATATCACTATCAATCACCTGATTCTTTTAGATATTCTGACAGCTGTCTGAGTAACAATACTGATCAGGTCTTTTTTTACCTGTGGAGTGCATCGCACTGAGGGTATCGAAACGCTGAGCGCAGCTATTGTCGAATCTCCAAAATCTGTAATGGGAGCAGCCACGCAATATACACCGTCCTCATGTTCCTCCCGGTCTTCGGCATAACCGTCCCTTCGAATAATGTCGATCTCATTCAACAATTCCTGGATGCTGTTAAGAGTATTCGAAGTATATTTGATAAAATCAACCTTTTTCAGGTACTTCTGCAGTTCTGATTCTTTCATTCCCGCAAGTAATATCTTTCCAATCCCTGTGCAGTATAGCGGCGCATGGCTTCCTGTTTTTGAACTCATGACTACCCTTAGATTACGGGTCGATTCACGTTTATCCAGGTAAACAAGCTCATCATTATCAAGAACAGCGAGATGTATAGTTTCCAGAGTTTTACCGTGAAGTTCATCCAGAAATGATTTTGCTATTTCCTTTATATCTCTTGTTTCATTAACTGATGATGCAAGTGTAAGAATTTTAGGTGAGAGTGAATATAAACCGGAATATTCATCTTTTCTTATATAACCAAGTTGTGCCAGTGTTCCCAGCAGTCTGTAGATTGTGCTCCGGTGGATATCAGTTTCCTCGATAATTTGTGTTGCGGTTAAGTTCTGTTTACTCAGCAGCTCAAGGAGTCCAAGAGCGCGGGCTACTGTTTGCGCTGTATCCATAATCAGGATTATAGCAGTCAAATCTAATGTGAACAATATATCATTGATAAATATGCAATTCATGTCAAAATATAGAAATCAAGGTCTCAATATGTTGACATCAGTCTCATAAACTTCTAATATTAGTTCAATAATAAAATACATACGCATACCATTGGAGATTGAAAATGAAAACAATGATTCCTGAAGAGCTTGAAAAAAAAATCGAAAAAGCCGGTATCATAGCGGTTCTGATAATCAATGATGCTGATAAAGCAGTTTCGTTAGCACGTACTTTGTTGAATAGCGGAATAACTGCAATGGAGTTGACGCTGCGTACCGGAGCTGCAATCGGAGCATTAAAAAAAATTACTGAAAATGTTCCGGAAATGACCGCTGGTGCAGGTACAGTCCTGAAAGTTTCTCAGATTGATAAGGTTAAAGCGGCTGGAGTTGAGTTCGCAGTAGCTCCTGGACTGAATCCAGCGATAATGAGAGCTGCTGCTGAGGCCGAAATGCCTTTTGCACCTGGTATTTGTATCCCATCGGAAATAGAATGCGCGGTTGAGGCCGGGTGTAGAATTCTAAAATATTTTCACGCTGAAGGTATGGGCGGTATAGATTACTTAAAGGGAATAAACGGACCATATAAATTTATGGGTATAAGGTACATTCCTCTAGGTGGGCTGAGTATCAAAAATATGCGCAGTTATCTCGAATCACAGGACGTTATTGCACTGGGCGGAAGCTGGATAGCACCTGCTAATCTGATCGATGCAGGCGACTGGGATTCTATTGCCCGCAATGCTGATGAAGCAGTGAAAATTCTGAAAGAGGTGAGAGGATAATATGAGCAATAAGACTATCGTAACATTCGGAGAAATAATGGGCCGAATCGAACCGGAAGGACTTATGCGCATCAGGCAGGGGATGCCGGGGCATCTGACTATCAGTTTTTCAGGTGCAGAAGCGAACGTTGCAGTTTCTAACAAGATGATGGGGCGTAATGCCAGATATATAACAGCACTGCCGTCAAATGCTATGGGTGAAGCCTGTATAGATTCCGTTCGTAAATTCGGTGTCGATACATCGTTTGCAAGGACTGCAGAAGGGCGACTGGGGCTGTATTTTGTTGAGACTGGGGCTAACCAGCGTCCGAGTTCGGTTATTTATGACCGGGAACATTCTGTTATATCAGAAACCCCCGCTGATGCTTACGACTGGAAGAATGCTTTCAACAGCGCGGATTGGTTTCATATCAGTGGAATTACTCCTGCGATCTCTGCGACTGCAGCAGATGCTTCGCTTTCTGCTGTAAAAGAAGCCAAAGCTGCAGGGCTGACTGTTTCTTGTGATCTAAACTACCGTAAAAAGCTATGGAAATGGGAGCCGGGTACCGCGCAAAGAGCATTGGCGGAGAAAACAATGCGTGGTTTGCTTCCTTATGTGGATGTTGTCATCGGTAATGAAGAGGATGCCTGGGATATTCTACAAATCAAAGCCGGAGATACAGATGTTCATTCCGGGAAGCTGGAGATTGACCGCTATCCTGATGTTGCAAAACAGATCATAGACCAGTTTCCCGGGGTCTCAAAGGTTGCGATTACGCTGCGTGAAAGCATCTCGGCGAGCCATAACAACTGGGGTGCAATGATGTACGATGGTGATTCCGGTAAGGCTTTTTTTGCTCCTATGGATGGGGAAGATTACCGTCCGTATGAAATTAAAAATATAGTAGACCGGGTAGGCGGCGGCGACTCTTTTTCGGCCGGACTTATTTATGCTCTCACTGATGATGAGTTGTCCGGAAATTTACAGGACTGCCTTGCATATGCAGCGGCAGCTTCATGTCTTTGTCATTCAATTCTGCATGATTTCAACTTTTCAACCCGTGATGAAGTAATCTCACTAATGAAGGGTGATGCTTCAGGAAGGGTTAGAAGATAAAATTTTTTTGTATTTATTTATTTTAGAGATAGTAAAAATAACCATGTTATAATTATGGAGCAGATTACATGAAAAAGAAACTTCCTGGAGAACGGTTAATCGATATCCCTGTAAACAATCTTGGAAATATCTTTACGGAAGGCTTAGAATTCTCATGGCTTGGGCAGTCAGGTTTTATTTTCAGCACTGGCACTTTCAGAATACTGATAGATGCGTATCTGTCAAATTATCTTGAATCCAACCATGGCGATCTTCCGTATGAACACAATAGAATGATCTCGCCGCCGGTTGAAGATACTGTTCTTAATGATATTGACTATGTGCTTATTACTCACGGACATGAAGATCATCTGGATCCGGACTTAATCCGTAAGCTCGCTGCTGTCAATTCGGAAGTGATGTATCTTATTCCGCCCGGCTGCAGATCACAACTTTTATCGCTTGGCGTCAACAAGTTGAAGATTAGAGAAATCATCTATGGTCAGAATAATAAAATTGATGAAGGATTTTCAATTGATGCTTACCCATCAGCTCATCCTGAACCGATATTGAATCCTGATAAAGTTTGGGCATTGTCATATAAGCTGCTTTTTAATGGAATATCAATTTTTTTTGCCGGCGATACTACTATATATCCGGGATTAATGGAGTGGCTGCGATCTCACTCGTTTGATCTTTTAATTCTGCCGGTGAACGGTCGTGATTCGGTAATGGAAAGCAACGGGATCGTTGGAAACATGAATCTTGAAGAAGGTATAGCACTATCAGCAATATTGCAGACTCCAATGTTGGGGACACATTTTGGAATGTTCAAATTTAACACCATTGACACACAGGATGCGATTAATCAAATCAGAAATTTTGGACTCAACGAAAGCGTCGCTCTGACTGAATTGAGTGTAGTATATTCAATGTAAAGCGGAAACGCCGGAGGAGAAGCAAATGATAATAACAGATTATAAATTATATAAAATTCCGCCTAGATGGCTGTTTTTGAAAATCGAAACTGATGAAGGGATTTGCGGGTGGGGTGAACCGGTTGTTGAAGGCAGAGCTGATACTGTCGCTTCAGCAGTAAAAGAAATGATGTCTCTGATTCAAAGTTTAGATCCTTCCAACATTGAGGATATCTGGCAAATGCTTTATCGCGGAGCGTTCTACAGGGGCGGTCCTATTCTAAGCTCAGCTATTTCAGGCATTGACCAGGCACTGTGGGATATTAAAGGTAAAGCGTTCAATCGTCCTGTATGGGACCTACTTGGCGGTGCAGTACGAAACCGTATGAAAGTTTACTGCTGGATAGGTGGAGATCGTCCCTCTAATGTTGCAGATGAGGCTGAGGTTAAACTAAAACAGGGTTATTCAGCTGTAAAAATGAACGGTACCGAAAATATGTTGTTTTTGGATAATTATAAAGGAATTGATGAATGTTCTGAACGAGTTGCCGCAATAAGGGAACGTTGTGGAAACAAGATTGAAATCGCAGTTGATTTTCATGGGCGTGTTCATAAGCCAATGGTTAAACCGCTAATGAAAGAACTTGAACAGTACCGATTGATGTTTATCGAGGAGCCTGTGTTATGCGAGAACGCTGAAGTTTTTTCACATTTACGTGATTTTACTTCAACACCTATAGCTACAGGAGAACGGCTGTTTTCCCGCTGGGACTTTAAATCTATCTTTGAAGCAGGCGGTGTAGATATTATACAGCCTGATCTGTCGCATGCGGGAGGTATTTCGGAAGTACGGCGGATAGCCTCAATGGCGGAAGCATATGATATTGCGCTCGCTCCGCACTGTCCTCTTGGTCCTATTGCCCTTTCAGCTTGTCTGCAGGTTGATTTCAATTCTATAAATGCGTCCATACAGGAGCAAAGCCTCGGCATCCATTACAACGAAGGCTCGGATCTTCTTGATTATCTAAAGGATCCTTCGGTTTTTGAGTACGAAAACGGTCATGTAAAAATACTCGATGGTCCCGGATTAGGCATCGAAATAGATGAACAAAAGATAATTGAAGCTGCTTCTACAGGTCATGATTGGCATAATCCTGTCTGGCGGAATAAAGACGGATCTATCGCTGAATGGTAAACTGAATTGAAATTATAAACACGAATAGAAATTGGTTATTCCTGTTTGTACTCACCTCTGTAATCCTTTGGAGCAATCCCGAAATTTTTCTTGAATATGTAATTAAAATATGAGGGGGAACTGTATCCTACATGTGCGGAGATCGCCGATATTTTCATTTCCGGATTATTAATAAGATAACCAACTGCCTTTTCAAGTCTGAGTTTGGTCAGTGTTTCGATGTATGAAACCCCATGGGCAGTTTTGTATAGTTTGCTGAAATAGGCCGGGGTCAGTGATAGATGAGAAGAAACGGTCTCAAGGGAAAGTAAGGGATCACTGTGATTGTCAATAATGAATGATTTGGCTTTTTCCATCAGGTCTTTCCCGGCCCGTTCCTGTCTTGTTTGCTGTTGTGAGATGATGGTTTCACATGCCCATTTTATTTTTGTCGACAGTTCGGTGATGGTCTTAAGATTGATATATCTGAACAGCGCCATAAGATCCGGAAAGAATTCCCTGACTGGAATACCCAGTTCATCGCCCGCAGACAGAACACAAACAAACAGGTTTCTCAGGATAGTGCGTTTTTGTGTGAGATCGACTGTTTCATCAGCGATTTCTTTTTCAATTGTGATGAAAAATTCGGCGAATCTTGGGCCGTCACGCTGCTCAAAAATATCATGCAGCAGTCTTGTTGTTTCGTATATGTTCATCGGCAGTCCGAATTCTGAAGAGTCAGCAGATGAGTCTTTTGAGTTCAGTCCTGAAATCATAGAGAACATTGCGTGTGTTCTTGCCATTTGATATGAAAAAGAAAGATCTTCCATTCTATCAGCGATCTCACCGTAACCGATAGCGAGCAGCGTTACTTCAGAAAGCTGTTCGATTGCACTTTTTATATCGGGAATCATTTTATTAAATTCACGTCCTGATTCAGTTGATGACAGCACAAAAGTGATATCTGTATAAAAGACTTCATTTGGTAAAAGAAATAAACACTCAATTTTGAGTTGCCATTTTTCAAGCACAGCGTTAAATGCTTTTACAAGCTCTGACTTTAGACTTCCCCATTCGATAGGATTTTTGATTTCAGTATAGAGAATCATTGGAATGTAGCTGCAATTCCTGTTTTCATAATTGCAAAGTTTAAACTTTTCCTCGATCTCCTGACCTGAAATAACACCGAACATCAGATCCCGAAATAATTCATTCAACAGAAGTTGCCTGTTTTCATTATAAAAATTTTCGAACTTTTCGATATCTTTACGCTCGGTCCTCTCTAATTCGATCTCTTCTACAAGATTTTCAATAATTTTGCTGAGTTTTTCAATATCGATTGGCTTGAGAATATAATCCTTTACACCAAGTTTAATTGCCTGCTGCGCGTATTCGAAGCTGTTGAATCCACTGATTATTACAATTTTAAGATCCGGATAGTGAATTTTTGCATTTTTAATCAAATCCAGACCGTTGCCTCCGGCCATTTTTACATCCGTCAGAAGAATATCCGGAGAATGTTCGTTGATTAATTTAATTGCCTCGATTCCATTTTTGGCGAGTCCTGCCACTTCTGCATTCAATGCTTTCCAGTCAATTGATTTCATTATTCCATTTCGAATCAATTTTTCATCTTCTGCTATTACTACCGAAAAATCTGCCATTCTAAATCCTTGGTATATGGACGGATACAACTGTCCCGCTGCCCGGTTCAGATTTAAACTCTACCCCGTAATCAGAACCATAATAGAGTTTAATCCGCTCATTGACGCTTCGTAAACCGATTCCGACATCGGCTTCTTTCATTTCAGAAAGATAGCCGTTGAGTTCCTTAACCTTTTCGGCTTCGATTCCGGGTCCTGTATCAGAAATCCTGAAAAAGATATCGCCGTAGGTACAATCGGCGCTTATCTTTATGAAACCCTTATGATCAGACTGCATTATACCATGGTAAATTGCGTTCTCGACCAACGGCTGTAGGATTAACTTTAAAGTTTTATTTTTGCAAATATCCTGGGGGATAGAAATTTCAGAATCGAATTCGTCTTCGAACCGAACTTCCTGAATTACAAGATAATTTTTTATATGTTCGATCTCCTCTTCGATAGTAACGAGGGTTCGTCCGCGGCTTAGCCCTATGCGTAAAAGGTTTGTCAATGAAAATACCAGCCTTTCAACATCTTTATGCTGTTCTTCACGGGCGAGCCATATTATTGTTTCCAGAGTATTATACAGGAAGTGCGGGTTAATCTGGGCTTCAAGTGTTTTCATTTCTGATATACGCAGCTTCTCATGTTCTTCGTAGAGATCCTTCATTAATGTGTTGATTTTGGAAACCATCACATTAAAGCTGTGACTCAGCATTCCTATTTCATCATTTGAGTCGAATTCCATATTAACGTTAAAATTTCCTGACTGCACTATTCGCATCAGTCCGGCAAGATGCCGCAATGGGCTGGTCATTCGGTTCACAAGAGATAATGCTGCAATAAAATCTATGATAGAAATTAAAACTATAAGAAAAATGATAGGTTTAAACATCGATAGTATCGAACGCTGAATAGTATTAAGATGTATGTAACCTTCGAGAGTCCAATTTGTATAACTGATATTTTCCGTCGCTGAAAGTTCGCTTGCAGGGTTTTCCGGGGGAGCTGTTACATCGAATGAGTTGGTGATTTGAAGCCTGCCTGTATTCCCGTACAGACTAAGATGTCCTGAGTCACCAAGCCCCTGGCTTATGATATTATGAATGCTTTTAACTTCAATATCAGTAAGAATAACCCCTAAAATTTGCCCTGATGATTTGTCGATTATCCTCAGACCAAGTGTTATCAACGGTTGTCCGATCGTATTTACCGTAAAAGAACCATTATGCGGTTCAAACCAAATCGGTGTAGAACTGTAAATTATTCTTCTGTACCAGGTAAAGTCCTGCCACTCCTCATAAATTGGTGAAGAAAAATTGGATTTGAACTGCATTCCGTTAGCACCGATTACATAAAAACCAAATATATCATCAACATAGTTCTGTATGAAAGAAAGCTGATTATCTATTTCTAATTCCTGCGAATAAACTTCGGCTAAATTATCCGGATAATCACTCCTTAAGACAGCTTGTATTTTGGGATCATTAGCTATACGAAGTGAATTTTTCAATGCAGAATCAAGCAGGTTATCAAGCTCCTGCGCATTTCCTTTGACTATTTCAGAAAGTACAGATTCAAGATTATTCTTTATTATATTTCCGGCGAGGTAATAATACGTTATGCCTAAAATCAAAACCGATGAAACCGTGATTACCATAATCAGGATGAATATTCGTCCTCCGATAGATTTTATATGGTAACGGCCACGTTCCATATACGGTTTATTTGAATCAGACATTTCAGAATGCTTCATTGATATTTTCAATGGCATTGGTTTTGTCGAACAATCTCTCCTCAACAATTATTCTGTGGGGAACTGATTTATGTAGTTCGTTTCGCATAATTGCGGAAAATACCTGTTCAGCTAATTTTGGTGTGCATTCAACAGTGGCACCTAATTCACCTGCAATAATAGATTTTAACGCGTCTTTGCTTCCATCTATCGAGACAATTGTAACATCAACTCCCGGCTGTATATTCGCCGCCTTTAATGCCTGAATTGCACCTATTGCCATTTCATCATTTTGGGCAAATACTGCATCGAAATCGCGCCCGTAAGAGAGTATTATATCCTCCATTACCTGCTGTCCTTTCAGTCGTTCGAATGAAGCATAATCAGACCAGACGATTGACATATTTTCGTATTTGGCAATTGTTTCACGGAACCCTTTCTCCCTGTCAAACACACAGGACGCGCCTTCCCGTCCCTGAAGCTCAATAATCTTTGCGGATTTCCCAGTTGCTTCAGCCAGCCATTCTGCTGCAACCACTGCTTCTTTTACGAAATTACCGCCGACGAATGTCATAAAATCGACACCCGGGATTCCGTTTACCTCCCGGTCAAGTGCAATAAGCGGTATTCCCGCGTCCCGGCATATTTTAAATGCCTCATCCCATCCTTCAAATACCAGTGGGGCAAGAATAATATAGTCGACAGAGCTGTTAACAAGGCTTTTTATGTCATCGATTTGTTTTTGCTGGGAGCTTTCACCGTCTTTAACGATTAGATCAATACCAAGTTCTGATGCTTTTCGTTTCAGATCATTTGTTTCAGCGACACGCCATGGATTTACATGATTCATTTGTGAGAACCCTACCACGAGATTATGCTCGCCCCGGCTTGTTGGGGCATCCGCTGTTTTTTCCTGTACCTGGTCAACCGCCCCTTTACCGGTGCAGGAAAATACTACAGCTGCTGCAGCTATTAATAATAGAAGTCTTTTCATAAGAATTGTAATCATCCTAATTCGACTTATTAAATCTCGTCAAGTAAAAAATATATACAGAAATCTAAATGTATAAATTGTAAAGGTATTTCTTATCTGATTGGGAAAAATCAGATTTTTCTATGAAATTTTCCGGTATTAATAAAAAATCGTTATTTTTTCATAAAACTTCAGAATATACAGTGTTCATTCGTCAAATGTAGAATGTTAACAATATTAACAAGGGAGGTTTCTTAAATGAAGAAACGTAATTTATTTCTATTAGCTGTAATTGCTCTCGTGCTTATCACGAGTGTCGCATTCGCAGGCGGACAGCAGGAAGGCGGAGCTGCGGCTACGGACGGTCCTAAAGTTATCGGCTTTTCACAATGTGACAGTCAGCAGGCATGGCGATGGGCAGAAACAGAATCAGTACAGAACGAAGCAAAGGTTAGAGGGTATGAGCTTAAATATAATGACGCACAGGCTGTTCAGGCCAACCAGATAGCTGCAGTCAGGTCATTTATCGCACAGGGTGTAGACGGTATTGTTCTTGCTCCCCAGGTTATGACCGGTTTCGGGCCTGTTCTTCAGGAAGCAAAAGATGCAGGTATACCGGTAGTTCTTGTGGACAGACTTGTTGCAGAAAATGAAGATCTTTATTTCACATTCATCGGTTCCGATTTCGTATGGGAAGGTGAGAGAATGGGAGAGATCGTTGCTGAGGAAACCGGCGGAAAGGCACGGATCGCAGAACTTCAGGGAACACCCGGTGCAGATCCTACAATTGACAGGAAAAAAGGATTTGAAAACATCATTAATACATATCCTGATATGAATATTATTCTTTCCCAGACCGGCGATTTCAACAGAACAAAGGGTAAAGAGGTTATGGAAGCTTTCCTGAAGGCTGAAGGTGAGAATATAGATGTTGTTTATTGTCACAATGACGATATGGCAATCGGCGCAATTCAGGCTATAAAAGAATACGGTAAAGTCCCAGGAAAGGATATCCTGGTTTATTCAATTGACGGAATCAAAGACGCTTTTCAGGCAATGGTTGACGGCGATTTAAATGCAGTTGTGGAATGTACTCCTCTGCTTGGTCCCCAGGCCTATGATGCTCTTGAAGCTGCATGGAGAGGGGAAACTCTTCCGAAATGGGTTATGTCTGAAGACGGAATCTTCCTGCAGAAAGATGCTGCTTCAGTTATCGCCAGTAGAAAATATTAATTAGGAAGGAAGTAATGAGTGATATGCTCCTGGAAGTAAAGGGTGTCAGCAAGACATTCCCAGGTGTGCGCGCTCTCTCGAATGTGGATTTCGCCCTTGGACGGGGCGAAATCCATGGATTAATGGGGGAGAATGGTGCAGGAAAGTCTACGCTAATCAAGGCTATAACGGGAGTATTTCCCAGGGATGAGGGAGATATCCTGCTTGACGGTGATATAATACAGCCCCATTCTCCTATGGATGCGGAATTGTTAGGTATCAGCACCGTGTATCAGGAGGTAAATCTTTTACCTAATTTATCGGTTGCGGAAAACCTGATTATCGGCAGGCAGCCGATCAAAAGAGGAAGTATTGACTGGAAGTCAATTAATGCATCTGCCCGGAAGATACTTGGAAAATTTGATATAGATATTGATGTCACTGAACAGCTTGGAAATTATTCAATAGCTATTCAGCAGATGGTCGCAATTGCAAGAGCGCTGGAGCTTGATTCAAAGCTGCTTATTCTGGATGAACCGACTTCAAGCCTTAACATCGATGAAGTGCAGAAGTTATTTACCCAGATGAGACGCCTGAAAAATGAGGGGCAGTCAATAATCTTTGTTACCCATTTTCTTGATCAGGTTTTTGAGATTACTGATAAAATCACTGTTTTACGAAACGGAGAATACGTTGGTGAATATAATACTGCTGATCTGACAAAGCTGGATTTAATCTCAAAGTTGATGGGAAAGGCTCTTGATGAGCTGAAGGAATTTGAACTTATTGCGGATAATAAGGCTGACGAGAACGCGGAGGTTCTACTGAAAACTGAAGGAGCAGCGAAGTCGGGTTATCTCAATCCGTATGACATCAGCATAAACAAAGGCGATGTAGTAGGGCTTGCGGGACTGCTCGGGTCCGGTCGATCTGAAATAGCAAACATGCTCTTTGGCTTAGTTAAACCTGACAAAGGTAATATTACTATTAAAAATAAAAAAATTAAAATAAGCAGTCCTTCGCAGGCTCTGAAGAATCACATTGCCTTATGTCCTGAAGATAGAAAGAAAGAAGGAATCATAGCAGGCTTGTCAGTTAAAGAAAATATTGTTCTTGCACTTCAGGTCAAGCAGGGCTGGTTACGGAATATCAATAACAGAAAACAGAATGAGCTTGCTCAGAAATATATAAGAATGCTCTCAATAAAGACTCCGTCTGTTGATCAGGCTATAGAGAATCTTTCCGGAGGAAATCAACAGAAGGTGATTGTCGCCCGCTGGTTGGCAACTAATCCCGAAATTCTGATTGTTGATGAGCCTACCAGGGGAATAGACGTAGGTGCTAAAACCGAGATACAGAAGCTGATTGTGCAACTCAGCCAGGAAGGAATGGGCGTACTGTTCATCTCATCCGAAATCGAAGAAGTCGTACGCTGTTCCAACCGGGTATATGTTCTTCAGGACCGGACGGTTGTGGGAGAGCTTGCTGGCAAAGATATTGATGAAAACAAAATTATGCACACTATTGCCGGGAAGGGGGAGTGAGAATGCAAAAAGGAAAACAGATCCCGAAGATAGTCTGGCCGCTGCTGGCACTTATCCTGATTCTGCTTTTTAATCTTATATTTACAGATAATTTTTTCAGGATAACAATTAAGGACGGTCATCTTTTTGGGAGTTTGATTGATATTCTAAGGCGCTGCGCGCCAACTATGATTATGGCCATAGCAATGACTTATGTAATTGCAACCGGGGGAATCGATATTTCGGTTGGCTCCGTGCTTGCTATTTCTGGTTCGATCGCATCGCTGGTAGTCTGGGGCGGCAGTACTAACTATTTAGCTGGTGATGATGAGGCGATATATGCCGCTGTCGGACTTATAATACTTATTCCGCTGCTGGCGTCATTGGCGTTGGGTGCATTCAATGGATTAATGGTTTCAGTTGTAGGCTTACAGCCTTTTATTGCAACACTTATTCTGATGACAGCAGGCCGGGGAATTGCCCAGCTTCTTACCGGAGGAAAGGTGCTGAATTTCAGCCATGCCGGATTTGAATTTGTCGGCCGGGGATATTTTCTCGGAATACCGTTCCCATTTATACTTGCAATGTTAGTTCTGCTGCTGGGAATCGCAATAACAAAACTCACACCTATGGGGCTTTACATTCAGGCTGTCGGCGGCAACAGATCTGCGAGTCATTACTCGGGTATTAATACAAAATTCGTGATTTTCTTTGTATATATTTTCTCCGGGTTCGCAGCCGGACTTGCAGGACTTGTAATGACAGCTGATATTACCGGGGCCGACGCAGGTTTTATGGGCTTGTATATGGAACTCGACGCAATTCTTGCTGTTGTAATCGGCGGTACACCTATGGAAGGCGGAAAATACAACCTTAAAGGTACGGTTGTCGGTGTTTTGATTATTCAAACACTTACTACCACAATTTTAACAAGGGGTGTTCCGCCTGAGTACACAACAATTGTAAAAGCAATTGTTGTACTGGTGGTTTTGATAATTCAGTCCAGAAAAGTCCGTGAGCTCATTGAGCACCGATCGCTGATAAGAGCGAATAAGAATGCGGAGGCCGTATGAAATTATTAGATAGACTTGGTATATCGAGACGATCAATGCCGATAATAGCAACATTTGCCGTCTTCATTATTCTCTATATATACGGCGGGGTAAGTTACAGGAATTTCTTCTCGTCCAGAGTATTTTTCAACCTTCTGACTGATAATGCTGTACTTGGAATTACAGCCGTCGGCATGACTTTTGTAATTATCTCGGGCGGTATTGATCTGTCGGTAGGGGCTGTGATTTCCACCACTGCAATGGCGGTTGCTGTTATGACACAGGCCGGTATTCCAAATGGTTTGGTTATACCAATAGCCCTCGGGTACGGTACTGTCCTGGGCTTTCTGATGGGATTTATTATTGAATACTTCAAAGCCCCTCCGTTTATTGTAACCCTTGCGGGAATGTTCTTCAGTCGAGGATTCGGTTATGTTTTAAGTTTGAGTTCAGTCCCTATTCAATACGAGTTCTACGCAAAAGCTTCAGCATTCGGAATTAAAATAGGAAACGGCAAATTCACAATACCCGGTATGGCTCTCATAGCTGTAATAATAATCGCGAGTTATCTTGCACGGCGTACAAAGTTGGGGCGTAATATATATGCTATCGGGGGCAATGAGCAGTCTGCGGTATTTATGGGGCTGCCCGTATTTCGCACAAAAATTCTTGTTTATACGATAAGTGGTTTTTGTGCTTCGCTTGCAGGATTTATCTACACTTTTTATACCTTATCGGGGTATGGGCTTGCCGGTATCGGTCTTGAAATGGATGCAATTGCTTCTGCGGTCATTGGAGGCACTTTGATGACCGGAGGGTACGGAACTATATTCGGAACCCTTATTGGAACACTCATTCAGGGTTTGATAAAAACCATCATATCATTCAACGGTCATTTCAGCGTTTACTGGATCAGATTGTTCACCGGAGGAATGCTGCTGCTTTTCATCTTGCTGCAGAAGGCTTTCGTCGCAGGTGCGGCCGGTATGAGAAAAGCAGAAGGATAGATATTTTAATGAATATAAAGTATGACTTTACGGGAAGGAAATATGTCGTCACCGGCTCCACCCGTGGAATAGGATATGAGATAGCCCGGCAGCTTATGGCTGCCGGTGCTGCAGTCGGCGTGACCGGACGTGATCAATCTCGACTGAACGCAATTGAAGCTGATTGCCGCGAGAATGGATTTGAATGCTATACCGTCGGGGCAGATCTTACAGTAACCTCCGAATTGTCTGCTCTGGCGGATTTTTTTCATAGTAAAATGGGTAGAGTCGATGGTCTTATCAACAATGCCGGAATAAATATCCTTGAATCCGCAGATGCCCTGACTCCTGATGCTGTAGAAAGAGTAATAGCCGCAAACCTCACTGCACCAATGCTTCTAACGAGCCTTTTTGCGGCTGAGATGAAGAAGCATGGGGGGGGGACTGTTGTAAATGTGGCCAGTCTGTCAAGTGTAACAGCGTTTAATCATCATTCGGCGTATTGTGCTTCAAAAGAAGGACTCCTTGGATGGGCAAAGGTTGCTGCAATGGAACTGGGACCTTCCGGTATAAGGGTTAATTCCGTCGGTCCCACTGTGGTCCTGACGGAGCTGGGAAAAAGAGACTGGAATTCAGACGCCGAAAAGCGAAAACGTATGGAGAGTTATATACCGCTTGGACGTTTCGTTAATCCTGAAGAAGTTGCATCGGTAGTACTTTTTCTTTTATCTGATGAAGCTGCGATGGTAAACGGTGAATTTGTTCTTATCGATGGCGGCTATATGACAGGAAAAGGGATTTAATAATAGTCTTATGAAAATTTTCCGGAGCGCAGGCGGAGATAAAAGTAATCAAATCCGGACTGCGGGAATATTAGCTGCTGCGTTTATTTCATTTTTTATTTTTGGTTTTTCGGACGTACTGAAAGGTTCAGCCATTCCTGAAATACTTAAAAGCACATCAATAGGTTATAATACCGGCGGTGTGCTTATCGGTTTCACGTATTTTGGTTTCTTTTCAGGTACGTTAGGTTCTGTGTTCCTTTTAAAACAAATCTCTGTCGTGAAACTTCTGGGAGCTTCAACCTTTATAGTCTGCTCAGGCCTATGGCTTTTCAGTCTTGCTAATTCGCCAATCCTGATGTTTACATCTGCATTTCTTACCGGGGCTGGCGGGGGGCTTATTGATGTTACAGCCAACAACCTCATACGGATTTCAGCTAAAAGCAGCAGGATTGGACGCCGGCTGAACCAGCTGGCATTTTTTCATGGACTGGGCGCCATTGTATCACCACTGTTTGCCGGAGTTGTGCTGACTCAGGCTGCCGACTGGCATAACCTTTACCTTTTTGCCGGGATAGTCACTGCTGTTCTTTCTGCGGCAGTAATGATTTTTATCAGTAGAATAAAGTTTATATTTCCCGAGAGTGAAGATGTATCTATCAGCATTAATCCGTCTATAGCGCTTCTTGGCGGAGTGCTGTTTTTTTATATGACGCTCGAGGCTGGTATTTCAGGCTGGCTTGTTGAATACGGGCGAAATGTTATCGGATTAAATGAGCGTGATGCTTTGGCATACCTCTCACTGTTTTTTATATTGCTAACAGCCGGAAGACTTCTGAGTAGTTTTTATGTAGATCGCATCGGGCTCCAGAGGGTGATTTTTTTAAGTTTTTTTATGATTCTTATACTTACATTTTTCAGTGCAGTTTTTAAACAGATGTTTTTCCTTGTTTCGTGTACCGGCTTGTTTATGGCGTCAATATTCCCGACAACAGTTGCATTGATTTCTAATGAATTGGAAAGTTCCGGCAGTAATATGATGGGAGTTTTTTTTGCTATAGCCGGAGCCGGGGGTATTTTCGGACCCTGGATGATAGGCATGCTTTCTGATAGTCATTCTCTTCAGGTTGGTTTTGCTCTTTTAATGGTTTTCTCAATATGTGCACTGTCTGTCTGTTTGCTCTATCAATGGGGGCATTGTCGGAAATGAAAATATTTGAACACGTTGATAAAAATATTCCATTTACTGCAGTTGTAGTCAGTTTTATATTGGAGATATTGTAATGGAAGCTTTAATTTTCAATATCCAGAGATTCAGCACTAAAGACGGCCCGGGTATCCGGACCACAGTTTTTTTCAAAGGCTGTAATGTTAATTGTCTATGGTGCCATAACCCTGAATCAATTGAAGGAATACCGGTTCTTAGGTTTGAATATAGATGCTGTGTTAATTGCGGAAGATGTGCGGATGTTTGTCAGACAGGTGCAACTTATGTTGATAGGGGAAAACGTTTTTATAATCCTGATAAGTGTACTTTGTGCGGTGATTGTACTGAAGTTTGCGGTGCGCATGCGCTTGAGATAATAGGTAAAAACTATACCGTACAGGAACTTTACAATCTCCTTCTAAAGGATGAAGATTTTTATAAAGAATCCGGAGGGGGAATCACTTTTTCCGGAGGCGAGCCTTTACTTCAGCAGGAATTTTTGATCGGGATGCTTAAAAGATTGAAAAAATCAGGAATCCATACCGCCATAGACACTGCATTAAACGTCGATTGGGAGCAAATCGAATCAGTATTACCGTGGACGGATCTCATTCTTCTGGACATAAAAGGGATGGAGCCGAAACTTCATTTGAAAAATACAGGAGTCGGACCTGCCCTGATTCATCAGAATGCAGAGAAACTGGCAGCAGAAAATAATGAAATTATTGTACGACTTCCGCTTGTTCGGGGGGTAAACGACTCAATCGAAGAATTGACAGCTGCAGCTGAGTTTATAAAAGACTGGCCGCAGCTTTGCGGTGTTGAGCTTCTGCCTTACCATAGTCTCGGAGCGGAGAAATCCTATGAGTATGCCTCGCTTAAAGTCCAGGAAAAGTTTGATGCTCCCTCAAAAGAGCATATATCTGCTGTGAAAAATCTATTTAAAGAGCGCGGAATAAAGATTCTGTAAAAGGAGGAAGCGTTATGCTGCCTGAATATGTTGAGAAATCTATTGCCGAGTGGTTTGAAAAAAGCGATGAGGCTACTTTTTTTGAAAGAATTGAGCTTCAGGAGGAAGCTCTCAAAATTTACTATGATGAGCCTTACGCTATCCGTTACGGAAAGGTTCTTGAACACATTCTTGAAAGAATGACTTTGATTATAAAAGAGGGCGAAAATATAGTCGGAAGTGTAAAAGAAATTATCCCTGATGAGCAGCAGAGAGAATGGGCGGAGCAGCTCAGCCGTGACTGGTGGGACGATGTATCTGAAGAGGAAAAACAACGGCTGATCATGTTCTATTATTCTCCAGGATGGATAAAGCGCCGTAACCCTGTGATGTTTACTTTTGGTCATCTTTCTTTTGATTGGGAAGTTATAATTAATAAAGGTCTGAAATGGCATTTAGAACGAGCTGAAGGGCTTATTGAGTCAGACAATTTCTCCGGTGACCAGCATAAGCTTGATTTTCTTGCCGGAGCCGTAGACTGCTATAAGGCACATATAACATTTATTAATCGTTACGCGGATGAAGCAGAACGAGCTGGAAATAACGATATAGCATCGGTATGCCGCAGAATTGCAGAAGGCCCCCCGCAGAGTTTCAGAGACGCACTTCAACTTCTCTGGTTTGTAGTTTTAATTTCTCAAAAGGTTGCAGGCTGTGGAGTTTTCTGCCTGGACCGTATGGACCAATACCTGAAACCTTACTTTGAAAGGGATATAGCCAGAGGAATAATGACCGAGGATGATGCATACGGGTTGATCGTGGAATTTTTCAATAAAAATAATGAAATCCTCGATCATGGGGATCACATGTCTCAGGAATCTGAGGTCGTAAAGAACAATCTGGAAGTAACATATGATGATCCTAATTATATAATT
>QKCC01000294.1 GCA_003245835.1 Spirochaetales bacterium
CCGCTTGACTGCCCGAAGGTACTTGTAGTCGGAGAAATCTTCGTAAGACGCGATGACTTCGCGGTTGACGAGCTGATTGAAAACTTCGCACGCAAGGGAATTATCGCCAAGGTTTCGAGCATTGCCGAGTGGATTCATTACACCGACTTTGTCAGGGACTACGATATTAAAAAGAGGATCAAGCTCAAACCCGTTCTGCTGAGGCCCTTTACGAAGGAATTCAGAACCTGGGTATACTACCAGCTCGAGAAGAAGTGGAAGGCGTCAATGGAGCACAAGGCCAAGCACGCACTGAACGTCAACAACCTTATTCCTTCGGCACCGCATGATATGGATGCAATCATGAAGACGGTTGAAGACAACTTTGTCAACCTTGAGCTTAACTCCGAAATTGCGGTATCTTCCGGTTCCGCAGCTACAGCAATGGCTGAAGGCTACTCGGGCGTTGTAAACATATCGCCTTTCGCATGCCTTATCGGCCGCGTCATTCAGGGTATCTACACCCCATGGGCACGTGAGAAGAACTACCCGACAATGTCAGTAGAGGTAGACGGAAACCAGCTTCCGCCGAACATCCTGAACCAGCTGAACATCTTCATGCTGAACGTACTCAGGTTCAAGCACGACATGGACATCAAGGACCTTGTTGAAGATTCGGACACTGTTTATTCATCGGGCCTTGCCGGTATGATGGCGGAGTCCGAAGAGGAAGAAAAGGAACTCGTCGAATCCAAGTAAAAATTTCTTGCAGATTCATATAGGGCCGCCGGTTATCCGGCGGCTTTTTTTTGCCCTCAATGAGTTAATGTGATTATCTTTAACAGGGAGGATTTAAATGAATAACTGGTTTTTAATTATGTTAGCGGCGGGAATACTCCTGCTTGCTGCAGTTTACTTCATAATCAAATTTAAACTCCGCAAAGCTGCTGAATCAAGCCCCCCGGTTAATGGAGCAGAACAAAAAGATGCGGCTGAGGAAGAGTTTTCGATTTTGGTCTCATGACGGACCGGCAGCAGAAAATAATAACCCAGCCGACCTGCAACACCTGGAAGGGCTTACTGCATAAACCGAAAAAATAGCTGATGTATTCCGGACCCTGCCTTCCTAAAGAGTAATAGCCGCGAATTACTGCCGGGGCAAAGGCTATGGCAATTTAAGAGGATGAGAGAACTCTTCAAGAAAATTATATCAGATATTCAAATCTAATTTCTTGAATCTCCGCATACCTATACCCGATATCCATTCGTGGCCGAACCTCTTAAAGATAAAAAGCCGCGAATTAGTACCGGGGCAAAGACTACGGCAATTTAAGAGAATAAGAGGGTTTAATATTACGTACAATGCGCCTTTCAATGTGTTTTACAAGGGTGAATCGGTCGGCGAGTATTTTGCCGACCTTGTCGTAGACAACAAAATTATTATTGAATTGAAATCCGTTCGAAGCTTAACACCGGTTCATTCAGCTCAGTTGATTAACTATCTTCATATAGCAAAGTGCAGACTTGGCCTGCTTGTCAACTTCCAAGGGCCGAAACTTGAATGGAGGCGTTTTATTATATAAACAGCTGATAATTTCTTAATATCCGCATACCTGTACCCTATTTTCATTCGTGGCTTTATCTCTTCAAGAAGAATGAGCGCAAATATTTGCCCTTTTATTTTTTAATTGCGCTAAAATGAATAATAGTCTACGTTTGATGTATTAATAATTGAAAGACAAACCGTCTTAACGGAGGTTACATGGCTGAATTCCTGTTGGAACATATCCAGTTCGTATGGCTGGGGATTGCTGTTATTCTGATTATAATCGAAGCTTCTACGATGGGGCTTACAACTATCTGGTTCGCACTCGGGGCATTAATAAGCATGGTGCTTGCGTTCCTTAACCTGCCGATTGTCTGGCAGATCCTTCTTTTTCTTGTAGTATCAGCAATCCTTCTGATATTTACCCGGCCCGTAGCAGTGAAAAAACTCAAGATAGGATCGGTAAAAACCAATTCAGACAACATTCCCGGGCAACGGGGCAGAGTCACTCAGGACATAAAAGAGGATGAGAAGGGTCTTGTAAAAATTAACGGTCAAATCTGGTCTGCAACTGAAGTTAACGGAAAAGCCGTTGCGAAGGATACATACGTTATCATAGAAAAAATTGAAGGGGTAACCCTTTATGTAAGAGCGGAGGAATAAAATGAATCTATGGTTAATAATCGCTGTACTGGTGGTAATACTATTTCTTGTCATCAGAAACATTCGAATCGTTCCCCAGGCAACAGCATGCGTTGTTGAAAGACTCGGCGCATACCAGAAAACCTGGAGTGTCGGACTGCATATCAAGATACCGGTGATCGATAAGGTTGCCCAGAAGGTATCGCTGAAGGAAAATGTAGTTGATTTTCCGCCGCAGCCGGTAATTACAAGGGACAATATTACAATGCAGATTGATACGGTTGTGTTCTTTCTGATAACCGACCCGAAACTCTACTGCTACGGCGTCCATAACCCGCTGGCGGCAATCGAGAACCTGACAGCAACAACACTTCGTAACATCATCGGCGAACTCGAACTGGACGAAACACTCACATCGAGAGACCTGATTAACACCAAGATGCGTACAATTCTCGATGAAGCGACCGACCCATGGGGTATTAAGGTCAACCGGGTTGAGGTCAAGAACATCATGCCGCCGCCGGACATCCAGGAAGCGATGGAAAAACAGATGCGTGCCGAGCGGGAACGAAGGGAAGCAATTCTGAGGGCCGAAGGAGAAAAGCGGTCGGCGATACTTGTAGCTGAAGGACAGAAAGAGTCCGTTATCCTTCAGGCTGAGGCAAAGAAAGAGGCTGCAATCAGGGAAGCCGAAGGAGCTGCGGAAGCAATACTAAAAGTCCAGACTGCAACAGCTGAAGGTCTTGAGAAGATCAAGGCAGTTCAGGCGAATGAAGCTTTGATTAAGCTGAAGAGCCTTGAAACCCTCGAGGCTGTTGCGAACGGACAGGCAACCAAGCTTATAATACCGGCGGACCTTCAGAACATGGCCGGACTCGTTACTTCATTTAAAGAGATGATCGATAAATAAGTACATACTTTTTAATTTCATTCGGGGGCGGGACCCTGCCCCCTGATTTATCCGCCAAACTTAAACGAACCATCCATAATGAAAACATTTTTTCCTGAACCGATGAATATTTCCTGCCCAGAAATGTACTGTATCTCATAAGAGGAATGATAAAAATACATCCATATATTTTTATCATTTTGAAGATTTGACGCACAGCTTCAAATCTTCACTTACAGGACCCTCCTCCATGCGGAGAGTTTATAGGAGAGAAATATGAAAAAAATAATTGGTATTATTGGTTTGATTGCCTTACTTGCGTCCTGCGCAACAACAAAGCCTGCAGAATTAGATATTGAGCAGCAGAACGCATTCAGCGGCAGCTGGTACGGTGTGCTGGATGCCGGAACGGTCAAACTGGAACTGGTGCTGAACATTGAAAAAAACGCTGAAAACGGCTTATCCGCCAGCTTCGACAGCATCAGCCAGGGTGTAAAGGACATCAAAGCTGATAAGGTCGAAGTTCAGGATGGCCGCCTTATTGTTACGTTCAAAAGAATGGGTGCAGTCTACGAAGGGACTTTGTCAGAACAGGGAGTACTCGAGGGTACATGGACCCAGGGAGGCAGCGTTTTCACTCTTTCACTAGAGAATAAAGAGATCTCTGCTGACACATTCAGACGTCCGCAGGACCCGGCCGCTCCCTACGGATACAAAGCGGTAGACGTAAGCTTCTATAATCAGTCCGCCGCAATTAACCTTGCCGGAACACTTACCTATCCGAAAAACGGAGAAGCAGAATTCGGTGTTGTCCTCGTCAGCGGTTCAGGATCTCAGAACAGGGATGAAGAGATTTTCAATCACCGGCCCTTCCTTGTAATCGCCGATTACCTGACCAGAAACGGAATTGCAGTTCTGCGATATGACGACAGGGGGTTCGCCGAATCGGAGGGTGATGCGGCAATGGCTACAACCGTAGACTTTGCGTCGGACGCTGACGCAGCAGTAAATTACCTGGCCGCACAGGATTTTGTAAAGATCAAAACCATCGGGGTAATGGGACACAGCGAAGGGGGAATCATAGCACCCTATGTTGCAAACAGGAACAGTAACGTCGGCTTCATCGTTATGCTGGCCGGCACGGGTGTCCCCGGAAATCAGATCACCCTTAAGCAGAGTGAAGTAATATTGAGGCAGATGGGGACTCCGGAGACCGATATAGCAAAAACTACAGCGATGAACAAAAGTATCTATGAAACTGTTCTGAGCAGCGAACCCGAATCGGTAAAGAAGGAGAAGATAAGCTCAATTATGGCAGAAACAGGTGCACCGCAGCAGCAGATCGATGCTCAGGTTAGCCAGCTTTTATCGCCATGGTTCACTTTCTTTCTGGGGTGGGACCCAAGGCCCGAGCTGGAAGCCCTTAAGGTACCGGCTCTTGTACTGAACGGCTCTCTGGACCTTCAGGTGGATCCGCAGCAGAATCTTACAGCAATAGAAGAAGCGTTTAAAAGTTCGGGAAAAACAAACTACATAATCCATGAGTTCGCCGGCCTGAACCACCTGTTTCAGCCCACTGAAACAGGACTGCCCCAGGAGTATGGGACAATAGAGACAACCTTCGCAGAGGAAGTACTAGAATACATCGACGGATGGATCGGTAAACTGAAATAGGAATACGGAGGGGTGCACAATAGCGGCACCCCTTTTTCATCGGCAGTCGGTCTTCCGGATTCATCCATATATCCCTTACCGACAAAGAATTAACCAAACTTATTGACAAAAAACGGATAATATGGCTTTATATACAAACCGTAAATCGGGCCTATAGCTCAGTTGGTTAGAGCATCTGACTCATAATCAGAGGGTCCTAGGTTCAAGTCCTAGTGGGCCCACTAAAAAACCGGATAGCACTTCAGTGTTGTCCGGTTTTTTATTTGGAGGGGCCCATTAGGACTTGAACTGAGCGAACGCGCGAAGCGGAAGCGAGGCAGGACGCCGAGCGCCAGTGAGAGAGGCGGGTCGTCGGAAGCGTCACGACGACGCGACCAGAGACCAAGTCCTAGTGGGCCCAAAAAAGCACCTTATTTCAGGGTGCTTTTTTTGTGTCTAAGCCCTTTCCCCGTAAGAGATTATCTCAATATTAGGATTATCATATATAGAGGGCGATTTTTGACTGATGCCTTTATTGACGCCAATTGAAATGTGATTGGGTGGGGAAAGTTGGGGTATTACTAACAGCTGACACACCCACACTGCTGACATTACACTTTCAAAAATAATATCCGCTATCGATATTGTATGATACAATCGTTCCATAAAATTTTAATAGGAGATTATAAAAATGGCAATGTATAAAGCAAAAATAAAATACAAGTATGGAAAAGGAAGACCTTCGTGCTCAGCAAATGTTACAACATCATATCTTCGAGGACAATCAGAATCTGCTGTAATGGAATTTTTACAAAAGCATCATAGCAACACGAGTAATTTACAGATCTTAATTGAAAAAATTGAATGGCAATAATTTAATAAAATTAGAGCTTTTTCGACTCTATTTTTGCTCTATTCAATGTTCTTCTTTTATAATGCTTTCTCTTCTGGTGTTTCTTCTTAATATCTCTCTTTTTATTTTGCTTGTTATAAATTTCAATAAAACCAGAACTAATAATACCAGTCGGCATTGCTACTAACC
>QKCC01000218.1 GCA_003245835.1 Spirochaetales bacterium
GAAAACATCGACCCGATGGGAATCCATACCGGCGACAGTATAACGGTAGCGCCGATTCAGACACTTTCCGACAAGGAATACCAGGTTATGAGGACGGCAGCAATCGATACGCTTCGCGCCATCGGTGTTGACTGCGGAGGATCGAACGTTCAGTTCGCTGTCAATCCGGAAGACGGCCGCATGATTATCATCGAGATGAACCCGCGTGTATCGCGCTCTTCGGCGCTCGCAAGCAAGGCTACAGGTTTTCCGATTGCCCGTATCTCGGCTAAACTGTCTGTGGGCTATACGCTCGATGAAATAATAAATGAGATTACAGGAAAAACGGTTTCCTGTTTTGAGCCGACACTCGACTATTGTGCGGTCAAGGTTCCCCGTTTCGAGATGGAGAAGTTTCCCACCGGCTACAGGACACTCGGTACCCAGATGAAATCTGTCGGTGAATCTCTTGCACTTGGACGAACTTTTCTGGAGGCGCTGAATAAAGCCCTCAGGTCGGCCGAATTCGGTTTTGACGGACTTCGTCAGCTTTCAATCGGTTATGACGGTCTTGACGAGAAATTAGAGAAGCAGCACCCGCACAGGATTTTCGCTATCTATACAGTATTGAGCAGGGAAGGCGAGAGGGCAATCCCCAAACTCAGTAAAACCACCGGCTATGACATATGGTTCCTTTACCAGATGCTCGAGCAGGTAAAGCTTGAAGAGGAGCTCAGCCGAGACGGTGTAAACGCTGAAAACCTGCTTGAAGCGAAGCGTTTCGGTCTCTCGGACAAGAGGATTTCGATTGTAGCCGGAATTACTGAGGAAGAGGTTACAAAGATGAGGAACTCCGGCGGAATAAACGCGGTTTACCATTTTGTCGATACCTGTGCCGGTGAGTTTTCAGCCCAAACCCCGTATTTTTATTCAACATACGGCGAGGTAGATGAAGGCGGCTCTATGGACGAGAACTCCGTCGTGATTCTAGGCAGCGGGCCGAACCGAATAGGTCAGGGGCTTGAATTCGACACATCCTGCACGCTTGCCTCGCTTGCGTATCAGCGTGAAGGGGTAAAAACGATCCTTGTAAACTCGAACCCTGAAACCGTTTCAACAGATTTTAACGTTTCCGACAGGCTATACATCGAGCCCCTTAACTTTGAGAGCGTGAAAGAAATCCTTAAAAAGGAAAAGACCAAAAAGGTCGTTGTACAGCTCGGCGGCCAGATTCCGCTGAATATAGCGCGTGAACTTGAAGAAGCAGGCGCAGAGATCATAGGTACATCGGTTAACAGCATCTACGATGTTGAGGATCGCGGTCTGTTTTCAGCGCTTGTGCAGAAGCTTGAACTTACACAGCCGAGAAACAGGATGGCCGCAAACCCGACTGAGGTAATGAAGTTTTCCGAAGAAATCGGCTACCCGGTACTGCTGCGGCCTTCATTCGTTCTTGGCGGACGCAGCATGTTCATTGCCTACAAGAGGGAAGAGCTTGCCGAGTTCCTGCTTAAGGAAATTGAGATGTCCAGGGAGCGTCCAATTCTTGTAGACCAGTTCCTTGAAGATGCGTTTGAATATGATGTGGATGCCGTCTCTGACGGTAAAAATGTATATATTGCCGGGATTATGCAGCATATTGAGGCAGCAGGAGTACACTCAGGCGATTCTGCATGCGTTTTCCCTCCGTTCAAGTCGGAGGAGAAGGCTGAAGCTGAGATGGTGCTTGCCGCACAGAAATTTGCCCGCGAGCTTAACGTTCAGGGTTTCCTGAATATACAGTTCGCGCTTAAAGACGGTATTCTGTACGTACTCGAGGTTAACCCGAGAGCATCGAGGACAATTCCCTTCCTTTCGAAGGCTTCAGGTGTTGATCTTATTGAAGCCGCAGTAAAGGTCTGGAACGGAATCGATCTTGAAAAGCAGGGACTGACGGTTAACGGAATCGGCCGCGGCGAGTGTAAAACCGGCTGGGCGGTGAAAGAGGCTGTTTTCTCGTTCGACCGGTTTGCGGGTGAAGATCCGCTGCTTGGCCCGGAAATGAAGAGCACCGGCGAGGTAATCGGAACGGGAGCGACCTTCGGTGAAGGATTTGCAAAGGCTTCAATAGCGGCTTCAGTAAACTTGCCCAAACCTGAAGACGGTAAGGTGTTCGTCTCTGTTCACGACCGTGACAAAGAGACCATCCTGCCGATTATAAAGTCGCTGCAGGAGCTCGGGTTTGAATTTGCCGCAACAAGGGGAACGGCTGAGTTCCTCTTTGCTAACGGTATTTTCCCAGAAGTAGTTATGAAGGTACATGACGGACGTCCTAATGTTGTCGACCATATGAGAGCCGGGAGGATCAGTCTGCTGATTAATACTCCGCTTGGAAGGTTCTCACAAAAGGGAGACCATGATATACGAATAGAAGCCGTAAGAAGCAAGATTCCCTATACAACCACGACCTCGGCAGCTGAAGCTGCTGCAGTCGGAATAAGGCACCTTCTTGAAAAGAAGCCGGAAGTCCGGGCGCTTTAAACAAGGCAGTAATTATAGGGAACCTCTAAAACTGCGGTTTTTAGAAGTCTACCAAAAATATAGTGGATGTTTATTTATTGACTGATAAGGAAATAAATAAACTCCAGGTTGCTTCTAATAATTCCAATATAGATTTATTAGAAGCGCCATATAATTATAACGGAAGGAAGCGGGACCCGGTCTCATTTCCTTCCGGTTTATTTTTTTATTCTCCGCTGTAGAGGATTTCTCCGTCAATCATTGTCATTTCGACTCTTACTTCATTCAGTTTCATAGGGTCGATTTTTGTAATATCTTCCGAAAGTATAATCATATCCGCAAGCTTTCCTGCTTCGAGACTTCCCTTGATATTATCCTCAAATGAAGCGTATGCACCGTGCAGTGTGGCGCAGCGTACAGCCTCAAGAACGCTTATACACTGAGTCCGATCAAGCTGTTTGTTTTCGGACCTGTTGAAACGGTTTACTGCGCCGTCTATTGAATGAATGCCGATAGGTCCCGATGGATAATCGCTCGCTATCGAAACCTTTATTCCGGCGTCGAGCATGCTTCTCAGTGCAATCAAATATTTCATCCGCTCGCCGTAGAACTTTGCATAGTTGGCACCGATGGTTGTAAGCATGCCTGGATTGACGGTAGGGCAGATATTCATTTTTGCCATTCTGTCTATAAGATCCTGGTCGGAAAGGGTACAGTGCTCAATCCTGTGCCGCAGGTCAGGCCTGGGGTTGTCAATAAACGCCTTTTCGTAGCCCTCCACCATGAATTCAACAGCCAGATCGCCGATCGCATGGGCTGCAGCCTGGCATTCGGCATTGTTTATAAGTTTCAGGTAATCAGCAACTTCTTCACGCTCCCAGCCCCGTTCGCGCGGAAGGGACGGATTATGGCTGTAGGGTTCGCGCGTAGCACAAGACGGACCGCCTGAGCCCCCGTCAATCATGAATTTACATGAACCGATCCGGAAATGTTCATCGCCGAGTCCTGTCTGAAATCCGAGTGCCATGAAGTGCTCATTGTCTTCCAGAGAGAACGGTTTACCGAATATACTGTGCAGAAGCATATAGGTTCTGATTTTGAATGTTCCCTGCCGGCAGAGTTTCTGCATTATGTGGTATGAAGGTTTGTCGCATTCACCGGCGTCATGAACAGAAGTTATACCTGCACGAATGGCAATGTCGTGCGTTTTCATTGCAGCTTTCGCCTGCTGTTCCTGAGTGTATTCGACCATACCCCAGAGCTTGAAATGCGTATGTCCGCGAACCATGCCGGTGAGTTTTCCGTCTATAACCTCAACCTCATCCGCAGGGTATTTATCAGCATCAGCCGGGCTGTACACACCGAGGTATTCGAGCGCCTTTGTATTATACATACAGATATGCCCGCCGCCGTGCATACAGTGAACCGGGTTGTCCGGTGCAATCGCATCAAGCTCTTCTATTGTCGGGTGGCGTTTTTCGGGCAGCAGCAGGGGTTCATAACCCATCATTGAGACCCACCGGCCCGGCTTTTTCAGGGCAACCGCCTGCTTCAGCAGATCGAGCATTTGTTCCAGGCTTTTACAGTTTTTGAATGTAGTATCGATCATTGCGGAATCCAGTTCCGCACCAATAAAACCTGAAAGTATCGGGTGAAAATGAGAATCAATAATTCCGGGCATCAGTGTTCGCCCATTAAGATCGATTACTTTTGTGTTTTCGTTTATTACGGATTTTATACCGGCATCAGAACCGACAAAGACGATTTTATTTTCTTTTACAGCAAGAGCTTCAGTCAGTTCGTCATTATTGTTGACGGTGATAACCTTTCCGTTGATAAATGCGATGTCGGCATATCCAAGATTCAAGTCCATTTAACTCTCCAGAACATAATATTTGGTAAGAAAACCATGCTGATTTAAATATAATACAATAAGATATGCAACGGAAGCAGAGATATGGAGAATGTTAAAATATTTATTTTTCTTGATCTCCGGGAAACGTGACAGTGAAAACGGGATGGGGACTCTTTGTTAATTCTACTTTTCCTCCTAATCCCGCCGAGAGGGCGGTAATCAGTCTGAGTCCGGTAGATTTGGAAGTGTTCAGGTTTATGGAGTCAGGAAACGGATTCCCGTTGTTTGAAAGCGTAAGTATAAACTCATCTTCAGAAGAATTTTTCGAAAGACTTATTTTGAAAATAGGCTGTGAAACATTTTTATACGCATATTTTATGGCGTTCGTTGCTATTTCATTTACAATCAGACCCAGCGTGACTGTATCTTTTACACTGAAAATTGCATCGTCAATTCTGCAATCTGTTTCAATCCGCATATCAGAAAACGGACTGAATATTCCAGCAAGAATATTATTAATATATTCTTTGAAATTTATTTCATGATATTTTTCAGTTTTATAAAGCATTTCATGTACGAAGCTTATTGCCTTAATCTGATGGGCCAAATCTGAAAGATCCGCCGATTTGCCTAAATCTTTACTTTTCTGGAGTATCAGAGAATTAACCATCATCAGGTTGTTTTTGATTCTATGGTTCATTTCAATAATAAGATTATCTTTCTCAACTAATGCTTTCTGCAGCTTTTCCTGGTTGAGTTTAAGTTCCTTCTCAGTTTCCTGTTTTTTTGTCAGGTCGCGGATTAAAGCAGTGTAACCGACAGGTGAAATTTTTTCATCTTTAAGCAGGTATGTCCTTAAACTTACAGGAATGACGGTTCCGTCTTTATGCCATATTTCCTTTACATATAAAAAGGAATATCCGAATTTTTCTACCTGATTCCTTATTATATCTGCCTCCATTGAATGCCACTTTAAGGGTGTAATATCATCATATGTAAGCATTTTGAGCTCAGCATCCGAATAACCTACCATTTTTCTGAAAGCAGGATTGCATTCCAATATCAGGCCATTCAGATCAGTACTTGCAATACCGTCCTGCATATTTGTGAATAAATCACGGTATTTCTGTTCAGATTTAATAAGCGAAGTTTCTGCGAGTTTCCTTGCCGAACTGTCGCTTTGAATATAAACGGCACCGCTGAAACTTCCGTCATCGCCGTACAATAATCTTGCCTTTGTCTCTACCCAGATTATGTTGCCGTTTGTGTCGTAAATCCGGTATTCTCCGTCAAACGAGGGAGATAAGTTTGTGACAGCTTCCTTCAGACTATCTTTCAGCCGGACCCTGTCATCCGGCGGAAGATATTGTAAAATCGAAGTCCCTATGAGATCTCCTGAATTCTGATGAAATAATTTTTTTAGCGAAGGACTCGCGTATTCAATATTCAGGTTTTTGTCCACCTTAATGATAGCGAATGAAGGATGTTCTTCCATTAATTCAAAGATTAAATTATTATCCGGTAAATTGTTATTTTTTTTTGTCATTTATTGAACCATTCTCTCGTTTATTATTAAAACAACAATAATCTGACATTAAAAGCTGATTGTCAACAAAAATTATTACAAAAAGGGTTATAAACGTTTGAATCTGGTAAATCTATCTTCCAATCCAGCCTTTCAGCCTTAAAAAAATGAATTTCGGATTTCTTATTCTCTTTAAATGTTTGGTGCCTGCTATGATTGAATCCGGTTCGGGTTCTGTAAACGCATAGAATTTACGGATAAAAATATTGGTAATAAAATCCACTTCTGCTGCTGCAAAACTGAAAATATCTGAAAGCCTGTGCTGGTATTCTACGGGAGTTTCGTTTGCATATCTTGGGATTCCTCCCGCTTCCCCCCATTTAAGAAGTGAACCGTATAATTCCTCAACGGTTTTTTGTCCTGAAAAGGTTACGGAAATCCAACTGTAAAATGATCGGAATGCATTTTTTATCGATTTCAGGATAATTACGAATATTTCAAATAAAGACGGGTTATGCCGCGGCTGTTCAGTTCTTTGAGTCTTTCCGAGCAGCTTCTTAATAGTCAGCCAGAGCAGGGTTCCGACAGCAAGGACTGCCGCGAGTATCAGTATCGAAAGCATTATATGTCCGAGAATCAGTCCGATCAACGAATACTTTTCTGCGGCATCGGACAGGATGGACATATCGAAACTGCCGTCTGTGTTCCCTGCAGAAACAGCGGGTGTATTTTTTTTGAGGCCGAACAATGAATCGAGAATAAAAATAAGGATGTTTTTGACCGGACCTGCGGCACGTCCCATTAATTTATAACCCGATGCAGCGGCAGAACTCAGTTCAGGCAACAACAGCAGCAGTATTGCAGATAATAAAGATAGTGATATCAGCGAAACAAGAAGGATTACCCCGGTGCCCTGATGCCTGGCAAGAAAATACTTGTCGGCGTCTCCCTTGTTTTTTGAAAGCGCAACACTTCCAAGCGCCAGAATGAAAAAAGCGTAGAATAACTTTATGGTTTTGGGGTCTTCAATAATAATATCGGATCTGGTTCTAAGCATAAATTTGATAAGGAAGATCACGAAAAAAAAGGCGGCGCCAAGGTCGAGCTTTCCGCAATTTCTCCGGTAATCATTATCTTTTACAGCATTCTGCGTTCCGGCGATCCAGAAAAAGGTTGGAAGGATAAAAATGAGAACGATATTAAACCAGCCTGAAAAGTCCCTCGGAATTAAAAAGAAATCCTTTATCCAGAATAGATGAAAAACCGGGGAACCTATTTTAAAAAAGGAATGAATAAAAATGAACATGAAAAAAATAAATACAGTAATATGCAGGAGGGTAATAGTTATCAACCGCCTTCCCGAACCCAGGGCAGCCCGGGTGATAATGAGGGATGCGAAAAAGAATGTACCTGCAAAAATGAGCGCAAATTCGTTCCCGGTAATTGAAAGAATAATAAAATTACCAAGTGCATAACACCACAGAAAAGTAGTCAGCGCGCTGAAAATATTCAGCAGAAGTCCTTTGCTATTGTTCATCTGTGGACCCGGGCCTGTCATCTTTAAAAATATCGGAAAGAAGCTGAATGGAACGGCGGTCTTCATCATATGAACTGTCATCAAATAACGCGGCAATGCCTGTTGCAGAAATCCCTTTGTGCCTGAAAAAGTCCAACAATCCTGAAACTGCTGATGCAGAATAACCCAAAACTATAAAATATAACCCGGATGATAGACTAAACCCGGTATTTATAAGGCTATAGAGATCATAATCCACCCTTATGTTCATACCTGCCATGGTTTCGAGCATTTTAATCAACTGGGTATTGCTGCGCCCGGGCTTTATCATGTTCGGTCCGTTACCGTCTATTTTGGAATTTGTAACAAACCCGGTGATATAGCCGCATGTACTCATTTTGTAAAGCAGTGAAGCTGCAGCTTCGATTGTTCTCTCGAAAAGAGTTTCCGCTTCTGCTTCAAAAAATCCTGCCGTGTCGACAGCTACAACGACCTTTTCCTGTTCGGAGGGATCAAAAATCTTTTCCATCAGCCTGCTGTACCTGGCGCTTGCCTTCCAGTGGATGTTTCTGGCCGGCTGAAAATGCTGATACTCCCTTGTGCCGAGTATATAAACCGGGTCCTGTACAGGGCTTTTTTTTCCGGCCTTTCCGAAAAGATCAGTCCGTCTAATTTCGGGTTCTTCGACAGGAAGAATCCGAGGAAAAACCGTCACCTCTTTTGGATTCTCAGTTCTGTCTTTCATATAAAACCCGAAAAAATCTCCTGCGCTTGTTATGAACGGGCCGAGTTTATAGATACCGCGCTTTTTTGCCTTCAGTTTCCATTTGAATGATGCCTCCTGGTACCATAATAAACCGTTATCTTTTGCGTTCGATTCGTTGTCTTCAAGAACCAATCCTTCGCGGATGCTGTCCGGAATTCTGATTTTTACCATCACAGGAAGCAGTTTTTTGTTTCGGGTGTCAGCCTTGAGCTCAAAATAATCATCAGGAAAACATTTTTCCGTGCTGAGCGAGAATTCACAATCAAGATTTTTCAGACTGAACCTGCTCCATAATCCGGCAAGGCCGGCGATGAAAATAATACTTGCCGTGAACAGCAGAAGGTCTGTTTCCATACGGATTAATGCAGCGAAAAGAAAAATCCCTGCAAGGACAAGAATGAAAGGAATTGTCAGTACTGATATGGAATCGTTCGGTTTATCAGGCATTTTTATATGCCTACTGCAACAGGAACCCTGTCCAGTATTTCACTGATTATATTTTCAGCTGTTAGACCTTTAATCCTCACATCGTCCCGCAGAATCAGCCGGTGTGAAATTACAGGCGGAACAAGTTTCTTTATATCATCCGGCAGAACATAATCTCTTCCTCTCAGTGCTGCCAGAGCCTGTCCTGAGCGCATCAGACCCAGAGAGCCCCTTGGGCTTGCACCGTACTTAAGGAAGCTGTTATCCCTGGTTGCAGCAATTATATCAGCGATGTACTCCTTTACGGGATCTGAAACTTTAATCGTACGACGCAGTTTCTGAAGCATTGTAAGCTGTTCAGGAGAAATAACAGCGGATATATTTGCGAGCGGATCGTCCTGCTGAAACCTGTTCATGATTTCGATCTCTTCTGATTTTTCCGGGTAGCCGAGGTTTATCTTCAAAAGGAAGCGGTCAAGCTGTGCCTCGGGAAGAGGAAATGTTCCTTCCTGCTCTATAGGATTCTGGGTTGCTATAACGAAGAACGGGTGGGGAAGCTCCATTGTATTTCCGTCAATTGTTATATGACGCTCTTCCATGCTTTCAAGAAGACTCGACTGCGTTCTTGGAATCGTACGGTTAATTTCGTCTGCCAAAAGAATATTTGACATAACAGGACCTGGCTGAAAAGAGAATACACCTGTCTTCTGATTGTAGATATTAAAACCTGTAATATCGGAGGGCAGCAGGTCCGGTGTGAATTGAATACGCTTATATATACCGTCGATGCTTCTGGCAAGCGATTTCGCTAAAAGAGTCTTCCCCTGACCGGGGACGTCCTCAAGAAGAATATGGCCCTCTGCAAGCAGGGCTACGAGAATCAGTTCTATAGATTCTTTCTTGCCGACAACTACGCGTGATATGTTGTTCATTATTTTATTACATAAAGAAAAGTCCATGTTTCTGTCCTCGATTGGTTCTATAAATCAGTTGAATGAGATTAGCAGCTGATCCCTGATTTGTCAGCGTGATTTAAGGTTATAGAGTTTTTGTATATCATGCTTCATTATAGGGGTGCCGTGGCTGAGCAATGCCGTTTCAATATCATATTCGAGCAGGCTTAACCCGTCCCTGATCGTCTGTTCGGTGTCAAAATTATAGTGCTCGGGTGCTCCAATGCAGAGCCCGCGTCCATCAACCTCTTTGATAACGTCTCCGATGAACATAATCTTTTTGTCTCTCTGGTACAGGGCGATACTGCCGGGGGTATGTCCCGGCAGATTGATAACTTCAAGCCCGCCGAGCAAATCGACGGAGTCACCATGTTCGAGCTCTGAATCTATAACAATTTTCCTGCACTGTTTTTTTGCCAATTCGGACTGTATCGCCGCTGCATCGCTCTTGTGTGCATAAAGCACGGGAGTGCTCAATTCGAGAATTTCTTTGAGCCCGCCGATGTGGTCCGGATGTCTATGCGTCAGGATGATGGAGAAAAGATTTTTGAGTTTGAAGCCTTCATTCTCGAGTTCATCGATTACACCTGCTGCGGTTTCAGCTATTCCCGTATCGATCAGACTGAAGGCTTCACGGGTACCGATAACGAAAATATTGACAAAACCGGATTTTTCAAGACTATATACATCTTTCAGGATCTCAACCATCAAAAAACCTCCCGACAGCTAAAGGGTATTAATCATGGGCACTTCTAATAACTCTAAATTGGAGTTATTAGAGGTGCCTTGGAGTTTATTTATTTCCTTAAAAGTCAATAAATAAACATCCCCTATAGTTTGGTAGACTTCTAAAAACTGCAGTTTTTGGGAGTCCCCTCATTATAATGAGAAAGTAAAACTGCTGTCCACCGGTTTTTAAACTAAGATGAACTAAGGAATACTGTACTCGCAGGGAACTCCGGTCTGACACTTTCCGCAGCCGTACCGCGGTTTATACTTCTCAAGCATTTCATCCTGGAATTTATGACAAGGCGGATGATCTTTTCCGGAAGGATCAATTGCGTCGACCGGGCATCTTGCGATACAGGCATTGCAGTTACTGCAGTATTCGTACAGGCTGCTGTAAGGCCGGACTGTAGGGGCTATTTCAAGGTCGGTTATCACACTGCCGAATCGGCCGGCACAGCCTTTTTCGGTTATCAGAGACTTTGAAAGATTGAAGGTACCCAATCCTGCAATATAGGCAATATGTCTTTCCGACCATGCACTTGTATACAGGATTACCTTGTAACGCGGATCGAGTGCCGGTACAACGGCCTTCGCGCCAAGGCTGATTAAATAATCGGCAAGGTATTTTCGTACGGCATTATTGAATGCTTCACCTTCGTATCTGCCGTATGTCCATTCAATAGAAGGATAGTCACCGGTTAGCGTATTCGATTTTCGAATCGGTTCAGAAAAAGGAAGAAAATATGAAATAACTGACTTCGCACCGGGAAGCCATTCCTTCGGCGTCATGTGGATTGAAGAAACTACATCGGGTTTATTCAATTCATCAAAAAGCGGGTCATCAGCAGCAGCAATAGCGACAACCGGATTGTCATAAATTGCCATATTATTAAAATCGGCAAGCGTGTTTAAACGGCTTTGTTCAGAAAAAAGCCCAAGCTTTTCACTTATAGCAGCAATATCAATCATGCACAGAAGTTAGCACATGCAAAAATAAATTACAATAAGATTTGGGCAGAAGCTCTGTGTCAGGGGCGTGGATGCAGGGTTGAGCCTGCTGCTATATATAAATGTCTAAGTAATTATTATAATCTGATGAAATAAGGAAGCAGAAATGATTAAAAAATATTGCGCCTCATGTTTTTTTATTTTCTCAATATTTATGAATGTATTATTGTTTTCGGAAGAGTACTCAGTCCCTGAAAGAACCGAAGATAATATAATTATCGGTTCATACAACATAAAGTGGTTCGGACAGATTGATCATAACTTTGACAGGCTGGCATCGGTCATACAATATTTTGATGTCTGCGGTTTAATCGAGGTTAAAGATGGAAAGGAACTGCCTCGATTGGTGACAGCACTCGAAAACCTGACCGGCAATGACTGGTCATATATTATGGGTTTTAAAACAAACCGTCCGGAGGGCAGTTATTACGAAAATTATGCGGCTGTCTGGCGGACAGACAGGGCGGCTGTCGGCGGCGGATTGATAAGCAATATATTTGATCCCTCCGAGATTTATCGTAATGATCCCTATGTTGTCTCATTTACCTGCAAAAATTTCGATTTTACTGCTGTATTTGTCCATACGAGGTGGTCAAATGATGATTACGGCTCGAGGAAAAAAGAAATTGAGGGAATCCCCGGTATAATTGCATATATGAAGGAAATGACGGACGAGCGTGATTTTATCATAATGGGAGATTTTAATTATTCAGGAACAGCTCCGGCTATGAAGCAGATGGCTGATGACCTGGAGTTTATTCAGATTGACCCTAACGTAAAATCTACTTTTAAGAATGATTTAAGCGGCTACAGCAGTTCATATGATCACATCTATATTTCCAACAGCAATACCGCGGAATTTATCGCCGGACAGTCCGGCGTGATTGATGCAACCGAACTTGTTTACGGAGATAACAGTGTATTAAACATGGAATTATCAAAAAAAGAACTTTCAGATCATCTGCCGGTTTGGGCGGCATATTCTGTAACCGGACCTGATGATGACTGATAATACTCTATTAAAACTGCGGCTTCCGGCTTTATTCTGATTACTTCTGCTTCAGGATGTCGATAATCTCATCAGGGCTTTCGGCGTCGGTGAGACGTTCCCTGATTTGGGCATGATTCATTTTCTGTCCGATTCCGGCAAGCAGCTGTATATGGGGTCCGACCTGTGCCTTTGGTGAAATAATAAGGAAAAAGATTTTTGTAGGTTTCTCATCAAGTGATTCAAAATCTACACCGTCTTTTTTTATTCCGATTACCAGGATGATGCTCTCGGAAGCATTGCACTTTGCGTGGGGAATAGCGATCCCGTTTTCAAAACCGGTGGACATGGAGGCTTCACGTTCAAGCACGGCCTGGAATACCATGTCTTTATCGGTAATATAACCGGCATTTACCGCTATGTCGACGAGTTCCTCGATGACAGATTCTTTACTGCTGCTTTTGAGGTCAACGCGTATAAGTTCCTTTTTCAGGTATTTCGAAAGGTTGAACGAAGCTTTTGCATCCGTCGTTTCCTCAGTCACAATTTTATTAAGTTCAGGTGATTTTACCAGATCCTGAAGAGAGGAAACCGAAGTATCCAGGTCCAGAAGTGTTTCATACAGTGCCTGTCTTCCATAAGCCAGATCCTGTTCATCCGCGGCGGTTATCTTCAGGTCGGTATTTCCGGTGTCGAGCGCAAGGTATTTTTGACCGCGGTTGAGAAGATATGATTTTCCCCCGTCCGAAATATGTTCCGATACAAAGAATCCCTCGTTTTTGAAACTGGTACGCAGCCTGCTGTTTACGAGTTCAAGAAGATTTACGGTCGGAAAGGTGAGCGAATATGATATTCCTGGATGATAATCAAAATACGATTTTTCGGGTTCAATTTTCAGCTTTCTCATAAGTCCCTTGATTGTAGTACCCTGCACGAGCAAGGTAAACAGAATATATCCAAGGGTAATGTGGATTATCGTGTTTCTGCCGGGAAAGTCAACCGGGATAGCCAAAACAAGGGCAACAGGTACTGCCCCGCGCAGCCCGCCCCAGAAAAGAATAGTCTGATAGGCAAACGAGATCCTGTTTCCTTTGGCAAAGAGATTATATAGAGGTATGAGCAGGTAGATTACAACCGCCCTCGCGAAGGTTACAACAGGAATTGCAATAAGCATCAGCAGAAGGCTTTGCACAAAATCACCAGCACGTTCATAACTGTGTGCTTCGGTGAGCCCCAGCAAAAGGAAGACGAAACTGTTTGCAACAAAAGAGAAATAATTCCAGAAATTCTCCATAAAGTAATGATTTTCGTGTTTGAGAACATCATTGCTTAACAATGACAATACAATACCGGCGGCAAGGGTGGACATTACTCCTGAAACATGCAGAAGATCTGCCGTTATAAATGAAATATATGCCATAATCAGGCTGACAGTAATCTGCAGCAATGCATTGTCTTTCTGCAGCCTGACAAATAAGCCTCCGAGCGCGCCGACCGCCGCACCTATCAGCAGCCCCCCGAGCAGTACAACAAAAAAACTTATAAGAGAGTCAAAAACAAGTGCACCGACCGTATTGACGCCGCTGTCTATTGCCGCAAAGATTATGGTAAATAAAACAATAGCCGTTGCATCATTGAAAATACTTTCTCCGTCGACAAGCGTAGTTAACCTTCTTGGCGCACCTATCTCGCCGAATAGTGCAATTACCGCTACCGGGTCGGTCGCAGAAATAAGCGCACCAAACAGCAGCGCCGCACCGATTGAAAGTCCTGTAAAAGTATTTATCAGTCCCCCGGTAATAAGTGCGGAAATAATCAGGCCGAAAACTGCGAGGATCAGGATAGGCGCAATATTTCTTCGAAGCGCCTTAAGGTCCATATTGATTGAGGCATCAAAAATAAGCGTCGGCAGGATAAGGTACAGAATTATCTCCGGTGTCAGGTTGATATCAGTCAGAAGGGTGTAATTGACTTCTTTTGCAATAATGCCGAATACTGCGCCGATAATGACCAGTCCGATCGTATAGGGGAAATGCAGTTTTTTAAGCATTACAGAAGATGCAACTGCAACGGTAAGGAATCCGATAATAAGAAATATTGTTAATGCAAATCCGTGTTCCACAGCATTTGTCCTCTAATAAAAATCATGAAAATTCTTAAAAACTGATATATATAAAAGATTGTGTCAGCAATATTAATTATACAAATTTAACTATGATTATCCATACCCGGCAATATCATTTTTGATGTGTAAGGTTAATAATTTTTTACAGAGTTTTTGAAAAAATTTTTGCGTTACTGCTTACATGCTCAATAATTTTAGCAAACAAATCCAATTCGGATTTGTTTAAATCCTTCATGACTTCGTCCATCCATCGTTTGTTCAGATCCTGCAAAAAATCCAGTACTGCAATACCTTTATCAGACAGGCGAAGTTTTTTTAACCTTCTATCAGCAGATGTGCGTTCGATGATTACAAGACTTTTATTTTCAAGGTTTTTAACGGACCGGGCTACAGCCGCCTTGTCGACGGCAAGCATTCCGGCAAGTTCTTCCTGGGAAATGCCGGGATTACTGCCGATATTAACCAGAAAAATGCTGTCCGAATATGAAATGTCCTTATTTGTGAGTTCTTCCGAGATATAATTCTGGTAAATGCGGTTTAAAACACCAAAAGATCGCGTAATTTTGATTCGATCCATATGTCAGGATTCTCCGTTCAGAAAGAAATTGGTTATATACCTGATGAACTTACGGGGTTTGTCTTCATGAACAACATGTTCGGCATCGATACGGACATATTCTGCATCATGAATCAATTGCACGGCATGATCGGCCTCTTTCTGATCCATCGCACCGTTGAGGACTCCATTATCAAGTATTTCAAAATTCGCGTGAAGAAGCAGAACAGGGCACTTTATTTTGGAAAGCGTCTCGGCATGGTCAAAACCCTCATTCCAGCTTCCGTCATAAAACCCGGCGCCGAATCCCGGGTCGTAGTAATCCATTCCCCTGAACAGCAGCCTGACTGTTTCAGGTAAAAAGAATATTTCGACGGCTTCGCCGGGATTGGCCTGCCTGTATAATTCAATTGCTGAAATAATCCGCGGCAGGGCTCCCTCTCCGGCGTAATTGACGACAAAACCGGCATTGCTGTTTAACCAGTACAGAAGAAAATCCTCTTCACCGTCTTTAATAAAATTATAGCAGGTCGTAAATGATCGATACGCAATCGTCTGTTTTACCCTCGGGTATTCGCTTGAGAAAAGCGGGGGATCTTCAAGCAAAACAGCCTTTACGAGCTCAGGTCTGTTCGCTGCAAGCCATGCCGTCAGCAGACCTCCGGAGGAGTTTCCAGTTACAAATGCAGGTTCCCTGATAATCACGGAAATAAATTCCGCGAGGTCGCTGCCTATCTGATTAGCCGTGAGCGGATAATCATCGGGGTATGCAGTTTTTCCGTGTCCGGGGTAGTCAACGGCAAACACATGGAAATTTTTGGAAAGTTCGGGAAGAACCCTGCTGTAGCTGTACCAGTCCATATGCTGTGCATTCAGCAGTATGAGTGCGGGACCGTTATCAGGACCTTCTGCATAATTGAAACTGACCTGGCCAACCTGTGCTGTTTTTTCAATTATGCCTGCTTTTTGGAGTTTTTTATGCCATGGATCTGAATAGTTAATCAGAATGCTGTTACTGATTGTGCTGCATCCGCTGAAGAAAAAAGTAATCAGTATTATGCAGAATAAAGAAGAAGATTTGATATTAAAAATTTTCACAGAAACCTCAATAATAAAAATAGTTGACTAAGTCAACTTAAAATTTATTTCTGCAATAGTCAATACGGACTGCTGCATCCGTGTCGGCCCCGGATCGATTCCGGAATCAGCTGAAACAGCTTACCTGTTTACGTGAGTGTACCTTACCGAAGCGGCTTTACCGGAAATAGGCGCTTTGATTACTTCTGCATTGACATGACGGTTCTTTTTCCTGTCTGCGTCAAGATATATGCGTATATCATCACCGGGGTAGAGCCGTCTTCCGGGATTGAAAATAACCGCACCTTTTTCTGCAAGCATAATGACGAAGGTTTTTCGAATGTCGTCCGGCATTGCTCTTTCAAGTTCGAGGAATACCTTGAATCTGATTTTGGTTTTTATAATTTTATCCGCTTCTGAATGGCCGAAATACAGCAGATTCTCTTTTGACTGGTTCAGAAAAAGAGAAAAAACTCTAAAACCATCGAAAGCACATATTATTAATTTAAACGCCGAACCCTTATTTAAGGTCACGTCTGTTTTTTCATATTTGAGGCTGAAACCGTTATCTGAAACAGAAATGATCTCTGCATGGATTGTATCGGTAAAATCAGTTTCAAGCTGGACCGGCATGCCTGGTTTAAATGCTCTTGTGGAAGGCAGTGATGAAGGAGGTTTTGTCGGAACCGAGAAACCAAGTTTTGCACTCAAAGATGCTATAAGCTCTTTCTTTTCTGTGCCGAGGCTGTTGCTCCTGTGAACAACATTTCTGAAAGTCCCTTTGTTGATAAGAAGAAGATATTTTTTATCAGGATTGTTCAAAACAGCTGATAGTTCGTCGATCAAATCAAATTCAAGCGCAGTAAGATTATATTTTCTAGATAATTTTGTAAAAGCAGTGATTGAAGCTTTTTTAATGTCGCTTCTGTTTTTGGCTTTTATAATGAACGGCATCAAAATAAAGAAAATAATGAGTGCTGAAAGACTTATAAGAACGGACTTAATGTCATTTCTGCCAGAGCTCAGAGCGTCGGAAATAGATTTCAAAATTACGATGATACTACTTTGATTCATGTTACAGAGTATAGACTCACGCAAATAATAAGTAAATTAAAAAAAAAGCATGTTTATGATTTGATTAATATAGTTGACACAAAAAAGAAACCAATTAAGAATATGAATTGATTATGGATTCATTCGTATTACTGTCAAGGATTTCTCCGCCTAGGATTGCCTCCTCATTTATGCATAAACCCATCCTGACAGACAGCCTTTCGAGGGGGCTGGCAAGTGTACCGTCAATAACATTTATTATTGCACCCCCTGGTTACGGAAAAACGGTTCTTGCCGCATCGTGGGTAAACGG
>QKCC01000047.1 GCA_003245835.1 Spirochaetales bacterium
CTCGGCTGGGCTTACCGTCGCAAGGAAATGTATGCCGAAGGAGTTGAAGCCTTCGAGAAGGCCCTCCGTTTGGGTTCCGATCAGACGGATGTATTCAATGAACTCGCAATCTGCCTTATGGAGCTCGGAAGACTTGACGACAGCAAGGGTTACCTGCTCGAGGCCTTAAAAGCTGAACCCGAAAATATTAAAATACTTTCCAATCTTGGAATAGTGGCTCTGAAAAGCGGTGATCCTGCGGGTGCCGAAGTTTACTTCAGATCAGTTATCGAGATAGACCCCGAAGACCGTATAGCCGCCGAATATCTGACAAAACTGAATACCTGATTCTATATTTAACCGCATTACACGGGCACCAAGATTGAAGAATAAAATAATAGCGGTTATTATTGAAACTGATGAAGAAGCGTCCCTTCAGGAAACTAGAACTTCTCTGTATTTCTGATATTGTAGACCCGCTTATATATTCAGAAACCCTGTATGAAAGATATAAAACCATCGACGCTGTACTCTCATGCGGGGATCTGAAAAACAATTACTACGAATTTATTGTATCAAACCTGAATGTGCCCCTCATTTATGTACTCGGAAACCACAGTCAGCATACGATTGAAAAAAACAGTACTTCATATACCTATGAACAGGCGCAGCCTCCCTTCTGCGGCGGACGTCTTGCCGACGGTAAATCAGTCTATCTTAAAGAACAGAACCTTATTGTTGCGGGACTCGGCGGCTCGATGCGCTACAGCAGGGGAAAAAACCAGTATACCGAAAGCGAAATGCTGTTCAGGGTTGTAAAGCTTATACCGGGTCTGCTTCTGAACCGGCTGATCCGCGGAAGATACCTTGATATTCTCCTTACACACGCGCCGCCGAGGAATATAAATGACGGTGAAGATCTATGCCACAGAGGCTTCAGGGTCTTCAGATGGTTTCTCAGATTCTTCAGGCCGAAATATATGGTTCACGGGCATATTCATCTTTACAACAACATGACTGAACGGCGCAGTGATTACCTCGGCATTCCGGTGATAAATGCCTACAGGCATTTTATTCTGAATATCCCCGGCGAGGGGGTTTCCGATGAATAAGGAAAACCTTCATATAGCGGACAGTGAATTCAACAACGCCCGGATGAAAGCGCTGCGCGACAGTGTATTTTCAATACTGAACCCGGAAAAAAAAGAGATGCTTTCTTTTTATGATATTAAAAAGCTGATAAAACCCAAGGCAGAATATTACAAGGGAATTCATTCCGTTCCGATAGATAAAATCGTTGGCAGTGAGGGCCGATACAACGACTTTACCCGCGCGTTTCTTCCAAAACGCGAACATCTTAGAGACAGGTGGCGTCTAATCAATGTTGCAGCCATCGAAGATGTCTACCTGCCGCCGATAAGACTTTTCAGGATCGGAGAGACATATTTTGTCAGGGACGGAAACCACAGGGTCTCGGTTGCAAGGCAGCGCGGCCAGCTTGAAATCGATGCTGAAATAACCGAGATAACCTCCGAAATCAAATTAACGCCCGACATGACCATTCTTGATTTAAGAAAAAAAGTGATAGCTTTTGAACTTGACAGGATTCGTGAGCGTACCGGCCTGGCCGAATGGGTCGACTTTGAAAAGATAAAATTCACCGCCCCCGGAAGCTATGAAGAGATTTTGAGACACATACTCGGACATCAGGAATACCTGAAAAACGGATACAGTAAAACCAAACTTGAACAGGCGGCCCATTCATGGTTTCTGACCATTTATCTTCCGGTTATCGACATAATCCTGAACGAAAAACTCATTGAGCGTTTTCCTGAACGGACAGAGGCTGACCTGTACCTCTGGGTAATGAAAAACTGGAATGAACTTGACGACAGGTACGGCCCCTACCCTAAAATTCAGAAAAACGGAAAACTGCCCGTAAAATTCCTGTTCAACAGGCTGACAGCGGGTATAAGAAAGCGCTTCCGAAGCTGAGCTCACCCTCTTTTTCTATGCTGTTCCCGCCGGTCCATGTTAGAATGATTTGGAACAGGAGGCTGTTATGAGTCGGAATATGGTCAAATTCTACCGGGATGAAACAGAAAAGCTTTCAAACCAGGGCTTGTTCAAATATGAACGTCTGATCGATTCTCCGCAGCAGGCTGAGATAGTTCTGTCCGACGGCCGCAGGGTACTCAATTTCTGCGCAAACAATTACCTCGGACTCTCAGACAGCCCGGAGCTGATTGCCGCCGCAAAGGAAGGACTCGACAACTACGGCTACGGAATGTCGTCGGTAAGGTTCATCTGCGGCACCCAGACGATTCACCGCAGGCTTGAAAATGAAATAAGCAGTTTCCTCGGTACAGAAGATACAATCCTTTACTCGTCCTGCTTCGACGCAAACGGCGGACTGTTTGAGACACTTCTTGGAGAGGAAGACGCTGTTATATCAGACGCTCTGAACCATGCAAGCATAATCGATGGAATACGGCTCAGCAGGGCCAAACGTTTCAGATATGCCAATAACGATATGAATGAACTCGAGAGATGTCTTATTGAAAGCCGTGACTGCCGGTTCAGACTGATTGCAACAGACGGTGTTTTCTCGATGGACGGGACGATTGCAAACCTTAGCGGGATCTGTCGGCTTGCGGACAAATACGACGCGCTTGTAATGGTCGATGATTCGCATGCTGCGGGTTTCATCGGTGAAACCGGCGCCGGCACCCCTGAATTCTGCGGAGTAAGGGGACGGATAGACCTGATCACAGGAACCCTCGGCAAGGCGCTCGGAGGCGCTTCCGGCGGCTACACCTCCGGCAGAAAGGAATTAATCGGGTGGCTCCGGCAGCGTTCGCGGCCCTACCTGTTCTCAAATTCTCTGGCGCCTGTCGTGGCGGCAGCATCAATTCGGACTTTGGAGCTGCTTAGGAGCTCCACCGACCTCAGGACCAGGCTGAATGAGAATACTGCATTTTTCAGATCGGAACTTGAAGCGGCGGGTTTCACAATTGTTAAGGGAATTCACCCTATAGTGCCGCTAATGCTCTACAATGCGCCGCTCGCGGTCGAGATGGCTGATCTGCTGCTGAAAAACGGCATCTACGCAATTGGGTTCTGCTACCCTGTGGTACCCGAGGGCCAGGCACGAATCAGGTTTCAGATGTCGGCTGCCCATAGCCGAGAACAGGTGGAAAGAGCTGTTTCAGTCATAACATCCGCGGGAAAAAAGCTTGGGGTAATATAAAATGAAAAAAACAATGAAAGCCCTTGCAAAAACAAAGGCCGAACCGGGCATATGGATGATTGATGCACCTGTACCTGATTACGGTCCGAACGACCTGCTGATAAAAATCAGAAAGACTGCCATTTGCGGTACGGATATTCATATATTCAACTGGGACGAATGGTCGCAGAAGACAATTCCTGTTCCGATGATCACCGGGCATGAGTTTACCGGTGTTGTAGAAAAGATCGGAAGCGAGGTCAGCGGGTTCAGCGTCGGCGACCGGGTCACCGGCGAAGGTCACCTGACCTGCGGTCACTGCAGGAACTGCCGGGCCGGCAAGCGTCATCTATGCAGAAATACCGTGGGTGTCGGTGTCAACCGGACAGGTTGCTTCGCGGAATACTTCGTCCTGCCGGCCGAAAATGCTTTTAAACTGGACGACTACATCCCGGATGAATTAGCCGCAATATTCGATCCGCTCGGCAATGCAGTCCATACGGCCCTTTCGTACGACCTTGTCGGAGAAGATGTCCTTATTACCGGTGCCGGTCCAATCGGAATCATGGCTGCCGCAGTCGCAAAACACGCCGGTGCGCGCTATGTAATCATCTCCGATATTAATGATTACCGGCTTGAGCTGGCCGGCAGAATCGGGGTCACCAGGGCTGTCAATATCAGCCGCGAAAGCATTCAGCAGGTAATGAGTGAGCTGCATATGCTTGAAGGCTTCGATATCGGCATGGAAATGTCCGGGTCCCCCGCGGCCCAGAGACAGCTGTTCTCGCTTATGAATAACGGCGGAAAGGTGGCCGTTCTGGGCATTCCGGCGCACAGCTGTGAAATTGACTGGAACGACATCATTTTCAAGGGTCTGACCGTAAAAGGCATCTACGGTCGTGAGATGTATGAAACCTGGTATAAAATGGCGGCGATGGTAAGAACCGGTCTTCATATTGAGCCCGTAATCACCCACCGGTTGCCGGTTGATGATTTCCCCGAAGGGTTCAGCATTATGGGGTCCGGAAAATCAGGCAAGGTTATACTGAACTGGGACTGATACATTATCATTAGGCTTCTCTTATTTTCATCGTTAAAACGTTTTAATTCCCTTTTAACAATCCGTTATTCTGCCGGCCTGTTTTTTTAAAATATATTAATATTTTTTATTTTCTCATTAAGTTTAAGTTCGCATGGGACGATAAAAGAATTAAGGGTAAGATTAGGGATTTTGCATCTGAAAATGATGGATTTTCCCTCTTGGTAATATTATCGGGCATAATTTAGCGCTGCTTAGCGTTATTTTAAAAAATCGGTAATTATTGCGGTTTTATCGTTATTCAAAGGTAATGGCTCCGCATATGCGGGGTTGGGCAAGGATGCCCATAATATTCATGGAGGAATATATGATTATCAATCACAATCTCAGCGCCATGTTTGCAAACAGACAGCTCGGTCAGACCAACAATGCTGTAACAAAAGACATGGAAAAACTTTCTTCCGGTCTCAGAATCAACAGGGCCGGCGACGACGCATCGGGACTCGCAGTTTCTGAAAAAATGCGCGCTCAGATCGGCGGACTCAAGCAGGCTTCAGACAACGCTGCCAACGGTATTTCTTTCATTCAGACAACCGAAGGTTACCTGAACTCAACACAGAGTATTCTTCAGAGAATAAGAGAACTCTCAGTTCAGTCGGCTAACGGTATCTACAGTGAAGAAGACAGAATGCAGATCCAGGTTGAAGTTTCCCAGCTTGTTGATGAAGTTGACAGGATTGCTTCACATGCACAGTTCAACGGAATGAACATGCTGACCGGCCGGTTCGCAGCTGAAACAGGTGAAAATACCGTAACAGCATCAATGTGGTTCCATATCGGCGCCAACATTGACCAGAGAGAACGTGTATACATCGGAACCATGACTTCAACAGCTCTCGGCGTAAGATCGATAGGAAGCAACGAAATCCTTTCACTTACCACTCCGGAAAGCTCAAACATGGCTATCGGTGTTGTCGACAGTGCTCTGAAGACAGTCAGCAAACAGAGAGCCGATCTTGGTGCATACCAGAACAGACTCGAGTACGCAGTCAAGGGTCTCGACATCGGTGCTGAGAATATGCAGGCTGCGGAATCCCGAATAAGGGACACCGACATGGCCAAGCAGATGGTAAATTATACAAAGAACCAGATTCTTGTTCAGGCCGGTACGGCCATGCTTGCCCAGGCAAACATGAAAACACAATCTGTATTGCAATTGCTCGGATAAGGGACTATAATCTAAGGAGAATAGGACCGTATTCGGTATTTCGCCCTTTGTTTATCAAAGGGCTGTTCTTTGACAAATACCCTCTTATGCATAGTGGAGTAAGGAGATTTTCCGATTTCTTCAAGGGATCGGAATTTCTCCTTGTTGTGCAGGAAACACAACGGAGTTTTACTTCGTTCGGAAGCGGGAGATGCGCGAGAATCTTCCGGTTTTCTGTACCGCTATGCAAAAAATGAAGGCAAGGGATGCCTTCTTAACCTATCAAGGAGGGTTATATGATAATTAATCACAACTTGAGTGCCGACTATGCAAACAGACAGCTTGGCATCAAGACAAGAGAACTGGGCTCGGATCTTGAAAAATTAAGTTCCGGTATGAGAATCAATAAAGGCGGCGACGACGCTTCCGGACTTGCGGTTTCTGAGAAACTCAGAAGCCAGATCAGAGGGCTTAATCAGGCTGACAGAAATATCCAGAACGGTATTTCTTTCATCCAGACCACGGAAGGTTTTCTGCAGAATACGCAGGACATTCTTCACAGGCTCAGGGAATTGTCAGTTCAGTCTGCTAACGGCATCTACACTGAAGAAGACAGAATGCAGATTCAGGTAGAAGTTTCACAGCTTGTTGATGAGATTAATAGGATTGCTTCTCATGCCCAGTTTAACGGCATGAACATGTTAACAGGTGCTTTTGCTACAGATTCAGCAACCGGACAGGTAATGCAGTTCCAGGTTGGTGCAAACATGGATCAGAATGAAAGAATCTTTGTAGGTACAATGACCGCGGCCGCTCTTGGTATCGAAAACATCCAGGGTGGAGAGGGAACTATCTCTATCAAAGACCCTGAAGAAGCTAACATGGCAATCGGATTGGTTGACAGCGCACTCAAACAGGTTTCAAAGCAGAGAGCCGATCTTGGTGCATACCAGAACAGGTTCAACACAGCCGAGAAGGGTGTTGCAATTGCAGCAGAAAACCTTCAGGCAGCGGAATCAACAATTCGTGATGCTGATATGGCTGCTGAGATGTCAAAGTATGTCAAGAACCAGATTTTGCTTCAGTCAAACACTGCAATTCTTGCACAGGCGAACACACAGCCTCAGGCTATTCTTCAGCTTCTCTAATTCAGACTCCGTTATCAAGTAAAGAGATTTCTGGACGTTATCTTTTTACGGTTGTTCCGCAGGGCTTGTCAGTTCTGCGGAACAGATATGGATTTCAGATTAATAACCTGGAGTCCGCGGCATATGGAAGGGGCTCGCGCCCCCTTCCCTTTTTAAAAGATACAAAAAGTATTGTTTATCGCGTAGATAGGGCGCGGAAAGTATAACCGGAATCGCCGGCTATACAAATTACCAGGGAGTGGTGTTATGGAAATTGAATTACAGACAATTAATTCAGCTGCCATGTCTGTTCAGGCACAAAGAACTGCCGACACTTCTTCTAATGATTCAACCAAAGTAAAGGCCAAGACTGAAGAATCCCTGAAACAGCAGCAGCAGGCAAAAGATGTAGCAATCAAACAGCTTGAAGCTGAGATTCAGAGATCGGAAGAACAGAGACAGCGAATTGACGCAGAAAAATATCTCAAAGAAATAATAAAGATCACAGAGACCTTTAACCGTAAACTCAAATTCAGTATAGACAAGGATTTAGGGCAGGTTGTCGTAAAGGTCGTTGACGCCGAAACCGATAATGTTATTAAGGAGCTCCCTCCGGAAGAACTCAAAAGGCTGTATGCCAAAATGAAGGAAGCTATAGGGTCTATAATAGACACGCTTATCTGAAATCAGCGTACCGGGGGGAAAGGTTAAAGGCGTATGTCTGATGTAACAATCCCCGGCGTTAACAGCAGCCTCAACACTGACAGCATCGTTTCGAAGCTCATGGAGCTCGAACGGATACCGCTTACCCGGAAAGAGGGCGAGCTCGATACATATAAAAACGAAAAAACAATCTGGCAGGAACTTTCCCGAAAACTGACAAAGCTTGAAGACATGTCCAGAGGCCTCTACGGTTCCAACAACCCATTCAATGAACGTATTGTAGAATCATCCAACGAGCGGGTACTTACAGCCACTGCCGAGAGAGGCGCCCTGGAACAGGAAAAAGAGATCACCGTTATTAAAAAGGCTTCAGCAGACCGATTCCTGTCCGATTCTATCAGCGAGGATTTCGAAGCGCCCTCCGGAACCTATACATTTACCGTCGGAGATGAAGAGATAGACTTCAATTTTCGCGGAGGATCAATAAACCGCCTTGTTGAACGTATTAACAGCAGGGGCCGTGATTTGATTCGGGCACAGATAATTAAAGACTCTCCTGACACATCTGTTATGCTTATCGAATCCACAAAAGAGGGTGCAGAAAACAAACTGGGTTTCGGTGAAGGCGCGGCTCAGGATTTGGCAATATCATCAGGTATTATCAAAAGAAGCAGTTCATCAATGCGGGAGGTCGCGCTTACACCTGCACCCGGAGCTTCCGGAACTGTGAGTAATGATGACGGTTCGATTACCCTGAAGTCCGGTGCCTCTGGCAAATTTGCCGTAACGCCGCCGGTACAGGATAACGGCAAGATGGTTGTCGAAATTGAGCTGAAAATCAATAATCTTGAAGAAGAAAGCTGGACAGCCCCTGCCCCTCCGCCCGGACCGGGCAGTCCTGATGCATCTTCAATTTCCTACGGCGGAATTTCTATCATGAATTCCGGCAGCTCGGTAACCCTGCCGAAGTGGCAGCCCCCGGTTCCTCCGGAAAATATCAAGGATATGGATGTATTTTTCGCTTCCGGAACTAATGCACAAAAGGGACTGCCAGCGCTCCGCGATTCATCACAGCCGCAGAAAATAACCGTGAATCTGGCTGATATAGGCGGACGGATTGATGGTATAGTCTTTAAAAACAACAATACCTACAGGGAAATAACAGTCTCAAATATAAAAATCTATGATCCGGACGCCCGCGGCGACTGGGAGCCTGCACGTGCAATAGACAAGGCTTCTAATTCGGTAGTAAAGGTCGATGGTATTGAAATTACCAGAAACAGCAACACTATTGACGACCTTATACCCGGAGTTACCCTCACTGTCAAAGGAGAAGATGAAGAACCCGTAGACCTGAAGATCAGTCCTGACGATGAAATGATTAAAGACAGCATAATCAATTTTGTTGGAACATATAACAGAATTCAGGCGGAACTCAGTATTCTTACATCGACGGACGGTGCAGTTATATCAGAACTGGATTATTTTACGGCAGATGAAACAGAAACGGCAAAGAAAAACCTCGGGTACTTTCAGGGAGACTCATCGCTGATTCAGATGAAGTCAAGGCTTCAGATGCTAATGATGGAACCCTACTCTACTGATACGGATGAAACGCTCAAGCTCTTATCACAGATAGGCATTTCCACCAACTCAGGCGGCTTCGGAGGCGGCGTTAACAGTGCCAAACTTCGGGGGTATATTGAAATAAATGAAGATAAACTTGATAATGTGCTCGCAACCAACCTTACCGGAGTGAAGGATCTTTTCGGAATAGATACAAACGACGATCTTATAATCGATAACGGGGCAGCCTTTAAAACACAGGAATTTATACATCCGTACACCAGCACGAACGGAATAATTGCATTCAGGCTGACCAGCCTCGATTCAAGAATCGACAGAACCCAGCGGGATATAGCAAATTATGAATTGAAACTCGAAGACAAGGAAGCTGAATTGAAAAATAAATATGCAACCATGGAAGGTAATATTAACTCAATGCAGTCAAGCACGAACGCACTAAGAAATCTCGGCAACAATAATAATTAATGGAGTATTACTTATATGGATATTTATATAAATGATCAGAAAATTGATTTTAAGCTTGAAAATGAAGAACTTGTTCACGAAGTGGTTTCCGGCCTGCGTGACTGGACCAAATCAGAGGGGTATCAAATCAGCAATATTCTTATTGATGAAGAGCCCTATGCTTCCGAGAACACTGATGCCGGGAATATACCAATCAGGACAGTATCATGCCTCAGAGTTGAGGCAAAAAGCAGATTCGATATTCACCAGGACAACCTTCAGCTGCTTTATCAGTATGTAAGCCTGTTTTTAAAGTCCATCGAGGGGGTCAACGCTCCGCTGATAAAAGATCTTAAGCTTCAGGCGCCTTCGGCGGCAAGACTTCTTGCCGAATTTCTGGAAGAACAGCCTGACTCATCTGAAACCATCAGCAGCAGTCTTCTATCGAATATACTGGGTTTGGACGAAAACAATATGGATTCAGCCCCTGAACTGCTTCAGGTTCTTACCGGTCAGCTGGGCGCTTTGAAATTAATTCTGAATGAACGGATTTCGGAGCTGAGCAACCCGTTGGGCGAACTCTCTAAAACAATTTCAGCACTTAAAATGTCACAGCAGGAATTTAATGAAATCTCGGTTCTTCTTCAGACAGGAAAAGATAAGGAAGCACTGGGGAGCATAATCAAGTTTTCCGAACTCAGTCAGAAAGCACTCAGGTTATATCCGCTTCTCGAAAACGGCGGCTATTCAGACATTTCAAACCTTGAGATTGATGGAAGAAACATCACAGCATATTATGATGATTTAAATGAGATTCTTACTGAATTAATCGAGGCATTTACCGCGAATGATTACGTTCTGATCGGAGATCTGCTTGAATATGAGGTCAGCCCCCGACTCGAAGTTCTGCTGTCGGTGCTTGACAGCATTTTAAAGGAGAATCAATCATGATGACTCTGCCCCTATTGCAAAGGGTTCTTCCGAGCATAAAAAGCAGTTCGGGATCGGAAAACTGGATCACCTTGGTAGTAATAGCAGTGGTTGTCGTTCTAATTATAGTAGTGTCAGCCGTACGCCGCGGCAGTTCGTCGTCAGGTTCGGGTTCGGGAGGAAACGGTTCCGGCCCGGCCAAATTCAGCAGAAGAACATTCACTAGAAAGGCAGCCGCATATGGTTTGTCGAAGGTACAGGCTAATACACTTGCAAATCTTGTTGAGAAATACAAGATGAAGAGCCCGTATGCGGTTTTTACCAGCAGTAATCAGCTCGATGCGCTTCTAAAGAAATCAATTTCTGAAATAGAAACCCAGGTCGCCTCTGACCAGGTGAAAGAAGCCCAGAAAGTTACGATATTCAATATAAAACAGATTATCGAAAGGAATTCAGGCAAGGGTAAATCTTTCACATCGACAAACACTCTTCCAAACGGTCAGTCTATTACACTCAGTCCCGAAGGCGGCGGAAGATACCCGTCGAAAATCAATACTAACCTGCGCAATTATCTCAGTGCTACCCTGCCCGTCGACGAATCAGGAACGCAGCTGAGATGGAAAAAATGGACGCCGGTCAGGGTATTCTTCTGGAAAACCAACGGTCAGGGATATAATTTTGACACAAAGGTTACCGGTTACAGTACAATCAGGGGCGTTCCCAGCGTACTGCTTCAGCATACCAATAAGGTGAAACAGGCCCAACAGCGAAAATACCGCAGACGTGAGCTGAGCAAGCCTGCGTATTTTTTTCCTGTAAAAGTCATCCCGGTAGGTGTCGGTAAAAAAGCAAAAAAACGTGCAATTGTTGAAAGCGACAGAGGTTCTCTGGGAACCCTGATAGATATTTCAGCCGGAGGATGTGCAATAAAATCCACCAAACCGATACCAAAAGGCGGTTTAATAAAGCTTCAGTTTGAAACCGGAATGGGTCACTCTATCTGGTGCTTCGGCAAGGTCATCAATATAAGAAAAAGCGGTGTTGCCGGCGGTATTATGCATGTAGCATTTACGAAGGTTACTCATAAAAATCTTAATTCAATCAATTCGTTTGTATATGATTACTGAAATTGTTATAATAGAACCGAGGAGAAGCAAAGATTAAATGAAAATTATTGATCTAAAAAATATTGTCAGGAAAGATTCTCCAATACATTATATAAATGAATATCATGGTATTCTGGAATATGAACTTGACGGAAATTTGTTTGAAGAACTTATTGAAATTATACTTGAAAAAACTGCTCTAGGAACAACAAACATCCAGCTCCACGTAAAAGATGAAAATCTTAAAAAGAACCTCACAGTACTGGATTCATATATCAATGAAAAAAATAAACAGGGAATCTTCAGTTAATACTGTCAACGCCGCGAGTGCCGAAATTATGATGGCAATCGGCAGAAAAATCGCGACTTTGACTGAACCCGGCATGGTGATAGCCCTCAGGGGCGGTCTTGGGGCGGGCAAGACCACACTTGTTAAGGGTGTGGCAGAAGGCCTTGGAGTAAAATCAGAAATCACCAGTCCAAGCTTCACCATAATAAAAGAATACAATGACGGCCGGCTGCCTTTATACCATATGGATCTTTACCGAATCGACAATTTCGAAGAGTTATATATGATCGGCTTTGAAGAATTGATCTACGGATCCGGTTTATCTATAATCGAGTGGAGTGAAAACGGGCAGGAACTGCTGCCTGAGAAGCGTGTCGACATTCTGATAACAATTCTTGATGACGGCAGCAGAAATGTAGATATAAAAGGACTTGATTTTGAACATTCTGGCATTTGACACAGCAGGAGATTTATTAAGCGCAGGTTTGAGGACCGATGAAGGATATTTTGAAGAAAACCGCCTTTCAGGACTCAAACATTCGGAAAACCTGCTTCCATCTATAAAGCGGCTTATCGAATTTGCCGGTATAAAACTCGACCAGCTTGATCTTATCATCTGCACAAGGGGTCCGGGTTCTTTTACGGGCCTTCGTATAGGGATGGCCACCGCTAAGGGTCTGTCCACCGGCACGGGTGCACCCGTAGTCTCGGTTAACAGCCTCGATGCATATGCGTATGGTTATAATTTCTTCAGCGGATCCGTAGTTCCGGTGATTGATGCACGTAAAAACAGATTTTACACTGCAGTATACAGCGATGGAAAACGGGTTTCAGATTATATGGATATTTCTTCGGATGATCTCAGGAATGAACTCAGTGACAGTAAAAGAGTCCTTTTTACGGGTCCGGGCAGCAGTCTTCTTGAAGAACGCTTTCTTTCAAATACTGACAAAGCTCCGGTATTTGATTCCTTTTTTTCTTTTTTTAACAGCGGATTGGCTTCTGTTATTGTTGAACTGGGAATCAGGCAGTATAATGAAAGTGGTCCGGACAGCAATGATACGGGCCCATTTTACATAAGAAAAAGTGACGCGGAGCTTTCAATTTATGGTTCAAAAAAGAATTGATCAGCTGATTACACTCTACGGCGAATCAGCTGTGCCGGTAGTTGTATTTTCAGATGAAATGATTATTACCTGGAACAACAGCACATTCGGAAGCTACTTTCCCGGAAGACTGCTTAAAAATGAAAACATCTCGGCCATTACCCGTCTGCAGCTGAGAACAAAACTGGCGGCCGCACCGGGAAACTCCGGAAGATTTCAATTTACGCTCAAGATGGATGACCAGCCTTCATCGGTCATCGTTCTTTTAATCTTTCCGCTCGACTGTCAGAATAGCCGTCCTGATTCATTCATCGGGTTCGTTGATGATATAACCGTTGAACGGAATATGACGCTCAGAAAAACCTACCTTGGGTTGCTGGAAGCCTCAAAACTGAAGGATGATGATACCGGCAACCATATTAAACGGGTCGGAGCATATGCCCGAAGACTCAGTGAAGAATGTTATAAATCGGGTATTTACCCCCAGATTGATCCTGATTTTGTTGAAAATATAAATTTTCTTGCCCAGATGCATGACGTCGGCAAAATCGGAACCCCCGACGAAATTCTGACCAAGCGCGGAGGACTCACGGAATCGCAGTGGGCCATAATGCGGGAGCACACCATCAACGGAGCGCTGATCCTGTCGAACTACCCTGATTCGATGGCTACCGAAATTGCACGGGCTCATCATGAGAAATGGAACGGTTCAGGCTACCTGTTCGGGCTGGCCGGAGAGGATATTCCGCTTTCCGCACGTATTACCGCGATTGCCGATGTCTATGATGCGCTTAGAATGCGGCGCAGTTATAAAGAACCGATTCCGCATGATGAAACAATCAGAATGATGTCAGCTGAGGCAGGAATACATTTTGATCCGGTGCTGATTAAAGTATTTATGTCGATCAACGAAGCGTTCGAAGGTATTTTCGAAGCACTTGCAGATGACACCTCTAAAACCGAAGAGATCGAACTTGAAGACCTGCCGGTTTATAATGATCATTTAAATATGGGATATCAGCAGGATATGATTTCGGTATATGATTACGGAACCGAACTGGAAGAACTTGAAGAGCTTTCCGAAGCTGAAGAAATTTGATTCTTACACTCTTTAAAAAAAGACCTCTATTTGATCAGAGTTCCTCCGTCAGGAATCCTGACCTTCAGGCTTGATCAGGCTGTCAATGACGGGAAGCTGTGCGGATGCCATTGCGGCCTCCCTGTTTTCCTGCTGGATTGCGAGGTATACTTCCTTTCTGAAAACCTTGATTTCACGGGGAGCATTTATTCCCAGTTTTACCTGGTCGCCCTTTATCTCGATTACTGAAACCTCGATACTGTCTCCGATAGTAATACTTTCATTTAATTTTCTTGTAAGAATCAGCATGCTTCTTCCTTGTTGCCTGATAACTCTTCAAGAATATAATGCTTCGTTCTCCATTTCGGATCGAGCGAGATACTCTGCCGGGCTGTTTTGTTGTCGCGGTTTATTATTATAGGACCCTGAAGATTTGCCGACATTTTCTGCTGATTTTCAGGAACTGTCACTATAGCAAAGACCAGAACATTTTCATCTTCAGGTTCCGCGAGGCCGATTTCTTCAAGATCACTTTTAACTACATCAATCTCAAAATCCTTTCTGAAAACCTTAGGATTTATGAGTACAAAGGCTGTTTCTTTTACATCCATCGACTGCAGCCAGTAGAATGGCTGCTGAGCCGCATCAAGCAGAACAAAATCCTTGAAACTTTCGAACCCGAAAATCCCATACGGAAAGTGTATTTTCTGCCGTTCATCAACTTCAATAATTCCGTAGGCTTTAGTATTAACTGTAAGCATCAATTACCTCAAATAATCAAGCAGTGTAGGCTTCAGCACTTTTGCAGCTGTTTGAAGCGTGGCCTGCTGTGTTCGTTCCATCATTTTCAGTTCGGTTATGGCTTCCGCAAAATCAAGATCCACTGCGTTCGAGTTCATCTGCTGAATATTCGGAATCTCGTACGCAATACGCTCATATGTAGTCTGCAGCCTTGAATCTTCGGCACCGAGCTTTGCTAATTCCGACAGCATATTTTTATGCGCCATATCGACACCCTTCAGGGCCAGTCCGCCGATGTCGATCGTATCACCGGCATAAAGGTCATCGCGCAGGCTGATTATCATGTCGAAAAGGGAACCTCCGGCGACCCGTGCGTCTTTGTGTACATTGGCGGGCGGACTTCCCGAATTTTCAGAAACAAGGCCTATATCCTTTAAAACCGACCCGCCCTGTTTGTCTTCCATCCATATCTGGTGCGGGGTAGTCGATTTAAGAATTACCGAATTGGTTACCGGGTCAAGCTGTGCCTTTACGGCTACATCGGCCCTGTTTATTTTGGACATTACAGCGTAGATGCTGTCGCCGGCGTTCAGTGCAATCTCTTCGCCGTCGATTATAACCGCGCTGTCCTGCTTTACGCTGTAGTTCGAAGAATCAACAGCCGAAAAGATCTGCTGCTGCTCGGCCCAGAAAACCCTGTTCCCCGGAAAATCAACATTAACATAACTGTTTTCTGAGACTTCGGCAACCTGCCTGTTTACTGTACCGACATATTGAACCGAGGTGATCTTGGTACCTCCGACACCGGGAACCATCCCCTCTTCAGCCCGGAAAGCAAGGCCCTTATTTTTATCGCCCGCGAAGATTGTAACCCCGTTGCCGTTGTCCGCGTTTGAGATCTCGACAAGTTCGTTCAGAAGCTGATCGACTTCTTCGGCTATATTTGCCTTATCTTCCTTTGAATATGTATCATTCGCACCCTGAACCGCGAGTTCCCTTATCCGCAGCAGGATGTTGTTGGCGCTCGTAATATAGCCTTCGGCTATTCTGTGGTCGCTCTGCACGGTTTCAATATTCTTCGAAAACTGGTTCATGCGGGTAATCTTTGATTGAAACCTTGTCGAATGTGCTGCGGCAAGCGGGTCGTCGCGAAGCTCCCTGACCCTGGTCTGCTCGCCTATTTTTGCCTGCAGGTCACCCATCTTCCATTCCTGCAGTCTCATCCTGTACTGATAGTCATCATTAGGCATGTATGTGCTTATTCGTTTCATCTAAATCAGACCCCCATCCTGTTAATTATTGTATCAAGCATCTCGTCAAATGTGTTTACAACCCTTGCAGCGGCTGAATACCCGTGCTGGAATTTAATCATCTGCGAGAGTTCCTCATCCATATTTACGCCTGCGACTGATTCCTGCATATCCTTGAGTTCCTTCATAATGATTTCTTCAGTCTCGAGGCTTCGCTGTGCGGTTTCACCCTTAAGGCCTATGTCGGCCACGGTCTTTGCAAAATATTCATCGAATCCCGGAACACTGCCGATCATTACCGGGTTATTCCGGAGCGCGGCTATCGAAACAGCTGTGCTGCCGTCACCAGGTTTTGCAGGCTTTCCGTTTTCTCCGAAACCGGCAGCCACCGCACCCGGGTCATTCTTTATAGCATTGCTGATCTCGATGTAGCCGGACGGATGCGAGAGGGGCGCCACTGCGAAAAGTGTTTCAGGGCCCTGAAGCTGATTAACCGCGTCTGCAGTTTCCCAATCGTACGCTCCGTCCGCTCCTGAAGCTGCAAGGATTCCCGAATAGCCTACAAGGAACTGGCCTGAATCTTCGACATGCCTGATAACAAAGTCCGGGTTTTCAATCTGGTCAGCCGGCGATGCTTTAAGGGTCAGCTGACCAAGCCTGTTAAGTCCGGCGGTTACTTCTGAACCAGAGTAGTTAATCCGGTCTACAATATCCTGTACGGTGTCGGTTGGAAAGTAGTTGATTGTGTTTACGCCCTCTGCGGCGGAAAGGGTGATAGTGCCGCTCAAGCCGATCTGCTCCTGCGCATCGAGTCTGTTTGAGCCGTTTATTCTGAAGATCCAGCTTGAATCATATGCACCGTCACCATTGCGATCGTAATTTCCGGCAACGTTGTTTATAAAGGGGTATTCCTTGAAAAAATCAACCCCGGTCTTTCCATTCAGTCCGTAACCCGCACTGTGATTTTCGTTTACAAGGTCGACAAAGTTTACAGTCATCATGTCGAAGTTCTGGATTTCGCTGCGGACATCACCGTCCCTTAGTTCGACAAGAGAAGCAAGCCGCCCTCCGCCGAAATATGCTTTTTCGCCGGAATCAGCCCAGACGACATCGAGATAACCTTCATTCTGCGGCGAGGGCACGGCGTCTATTCCGTGAATCAATTTTCCCTGCATCAGGTGAAGTCCGCCGGTATGTATCGTAAATTCGTCAGGGTCGCGGCCGTCGGTTGTTATGTTTATTATTGCGGATAAATCGCGTACAAGCCGATCCCTCGAATCGTAAAGGTCGTTGGGATTATCGCCCATAGCCTCAATTTTTACAATCTGCTCATTCAGACCGGAAATATCATGCAGTATCGAATTTACCCGGTCAACTGTGACCTTCACATCTTCGTCCAGCATTGTTCTTATTTCTTTGAGCGACTGGTACCTGTCCTGCATTCCGTCTGCAAG
>QKCC01000049.1 GCA_003245835.1 Spirochaetales bacterium
GCGTATATTATTTATTTTAGGATACTTTTTTCTTCAGGCGCTACCAATGTTCTGCTGGTGACGTTTCTTATTCCTGTAAGCGCGATTCTTATGGGAGTATTTATCCTCTCGGAAAAATTTCACCTGAATTATCTTGCCGGCATGCTGATTATAAGCCTGGGTCTGCTGGTTCTTGACGGGCGGGTTTTCAGAATGCTGCGCAGCAGGCGAGCGGGAAAATAGCAGAAAACCGGCTCGCAGTCCTCAACGCTGATAAGCTGCCTGTCTCTCAGCGCAGCTCATATCCGATTTCAAACCGCTGATACGCGGTTGACGCCAATACCTCGGACCATGAAATATAAATATCATCAAAGTAGACCTTGGCGCCTAATTCAATACCGTTAAATGAGAAGCTGCTTGTATTCAGCGCACTGAAATAATACCCGCCGAAGCCTTCTATGCCGAGGGCATCTGCGTCAAGCCTGGCCAGGAAATGGACCGGTACGTCTAGGACTGTTACCTTGCCTGTATCTGAAACCCATGTAATGGCGTAGACACCCGCGCTTGCCCCTATACTCAGGGAATCGGTAACATCAAAGCACAGCTGTCCGTACGCGGTCGCACGGAGTGTGGAAACAATTACAACCAGATTTGATAAAGCATCGAGAATATCGCTGCTGACCGTTGTGGGCAGCGCCCCGACTGAGATTCCTGTTCCTCCGTATAAACTGACTCCGTCGGAACTGTCCCAGGATGATTTAGTATTACCGGCAGCATATAAAAAGGCTGACGACATCAGAAAGACCGTCATCATAGCGAGTAGTTTATGTTTCAAATTAGATCCCCTTAAATATATTTTGTTACGCTACGATAGTATCAGTATATATTCTGAGGATCAATATTTCCGTTTCTGTTAAGCAGCTGCTTCTATTTTTATTCAGTGCCTTTTTTTTCCGGAAGCCTGGTCTTCAGAAGATTCTTCAATCTGCCGTATGAACGGCGCAGGTCGGGGCGCTGCGCGGCGTGTTCCTTTAGTTTGCCGGTAAAAATGCTGGTTTCGAATTCCCAAAGACAAAACTGGACGGCGTTGTTTTTATCGAAAACCGGAGTGCAGCTCAGGCCGGAGCCGTCCGGGTCGGTCCAGGCAGAACGGTGCTTCTCGATGAAAACGAGAACCTCGGAGAGTTTAATATCGTTTCGAATGTCGAGTACGTTCTTAATCACTGACTCATTTTTATCTTTCTGAAGGTTTCCCCTGAGTTTGTCGCTCATACTGAGGATTTCTCCGCGAACATCGGTCACAAGTATCGATTCGGCATAGCCTTCACACAGTATTTCAGTCAGGCTGTTCAGGGCTGAGATTCTTGCCGTCCTCAGGCCTGACAGCTGGCTGTTGTGCCTAAGAAGATTTTTAATTTCCGAACCGAGCGGTCCGATATCATCAAAAAGCTTTTCAGCATAAACGCTGTCGATATCATCTATGGTTGAGATTCTTTTCACAATATTCAGAATTTTCCTGTGATTGAAAACAAGTGACAAGCCTGTCAGAATCTGAATAATAACGGCGACAAGCCCCCAAAAGAAAAAGTTCTGGTAGTCAAATTTTAGTGACCATGGCTCACCTTCATTGAGCGATAAACCGATACCAAGCAGGACAACCGTAACCGCTGTTATCAAAATTACTGAAATAATCAGTCTTCTTAGTCTTATGATTACCATAGTGCTAATCCATACTCTTTTGAAATGCCTGAAGATTTTCTTCCGTGCCTATCATGATAAGAACGTCGCCGTCAATCAGCTTTTCTCCAGGTTCGGGGAATAGGAGGTTTTCGCTTCTGACAGCCGTGCCCTCGGCATCCAGTGTCGAAACTGTTCTGCGCACAGCAGATAATCTGAGGCTGAAGCGGTTTATAAGATCCAGAGAGGCTACAGTTGAGTTTTCAAGGCCTTCCGGCAGGTACATCTCGGCAAGGAATATATTTTTGGACAGCGCAACCTTTTCCATTACCATTGGTGAAATCAGGCTGAGTGCAATGCGCCGGCCTTCCTCTTCCTCGATGTTGATTATCTCGTTTGCACCAATCTGACGCAGGACCTGAAAGTGGGTTTTATTGACCGCTCTTGCCACAATGTGCGGTACCCCGGTCTGTTTAAGAAGATTGGTAGTCAGGATGCTTGCTTCGATGTTATCGCCGATGGCTACAATCGCGGCATCCACCTGGTCGAAGGGTGCTTCCCGAATTGAGTCTTCGTCGGTTGCGTCAAGCAGGATTGCCTGGGTGACGCTGTCGCGGATTTTGTTGACCTGCTCCGGCCGGTTGTCGATAGCGATTACCTCTCCGCCCTTTTCCATCAATACCTGGCAGATCTTTCGTCCGAACATTCCGAGTCCGATAACTGCAAACGTTTTTTCCATAATTTAATGCTCCTATCCAATTAATATTGAAGCTTCCGGGTATGAAATCCTGGACGCCTTTTCCCTGCCCGATGAGGCCGTCAGCAGGGTAAGGGGCCCGATTCTGCCGAAGAACATGAGGCAGATTATACAAAGCTTCCCGACGATACTCAGTGAAGGCGTCAGCCCGGTTGAGAGTCCTACTGTTGCAAAAGCTGATACAGATTCAAACATTATTTCCATCGGGCCGGCATCTTCGGTCAGCATCAGTATGAAGGAAACAGTGAAAATTGAGACTACGGCGAAAGCGATTACAATAAAAGCCTGCAGTATTTTGTCCCGAGGTACCTGGTGCCTGTACAGCAGAATCTCTTCACGTTCGCGTCTGAAAGACTGGATATATGCCCAGACCGCTCCAAGGGTGTTGACCTTTATTCCTCCGGCCGTACTGCCTGATGCTCCGCCGATAAACATAATTCCTATCATTAAAAGCAGCGTGCTGCTCTGCAGCGCCCCAAAATTTACTGTGTTGAACCCGGCGGTCCGAAGGGTCACGGACTGAAAGAACGCGGCAAGGTACTGTCTTCCGAGAGGCATTCCGGCTAATAATGTACGGTGCTCAATCTTGTAAAAAAACAGAAGCCCGAACAGAAGAAGACCTCCTGTAACCTTAAGAACGACACGTGTGTTAATGGACAGTGAAGCCTTTTCACCTTTCAAAATTCTTTTAATCCCGGCGGCAGTATCGGTTATTACGATGAAGCTTATACCGCCCAGAATTATCAGTGCGGATATTATAAGGTTCAGCGGGACATTGCCCTGGAATGATTCCAGGCTGTTGGAGTAGAGGGCAAAACCTGCATTGCAGAAAGCGCTGACGGCGTGGAACACGGAGTAAAAGAGAGCGTAAAGCGGAGAGAGATTCGAGCTCAGAAAAACAGGAAACATAAGGGCTGCTCCGGAAAATTCGATCAGAAAGGTAAGCAGAACTATCCTTTTGACGCTCTTCCTTATCGAAATCATATCGGTTTCTTCAAGCATGAAACTCAGCACGGTTCTGTCTTTCAGGCTGACGGCTTTTCTCAGGATCAGCATTGTGAATGACGTCAGCAGCATTATTCCAAGACCGCCGATCTGTATCAGCATCATTATGACTAGTTTGCCGCCGATCGTGTACTGTGCGGCTGTATCGACAACAGCCAGCCCGGTAACGCAGACGGCGGAAGTTGCCGTGAAAAAGGCATCGATAATTCTTATCTGACCGGACTGGTTCATGAAGGGCAGAAGAAGTACAAGGGTTCCGGTTACTATCACAATAAAAAAACTCAGTACTACGGTCTGGGCGGGTTTGGACGCGATTGAATTCAGGTAGCCGCTGAATTTTCTGATTCTGCCGTAAACCTTCAGGATCAGAAGAATGTTGCGCAGTATAATAAAGAAAAAGTTGACGCCTGCAGCTGCGTCGCCGAAGAAAAGGTTGTCCAGTTTGTTTATAATAAAAAACAGGCTGTAAACAGCAAGAAATATTACCGACGAGAGGTTGTTCCTTAAATAACCTTTTTTATAGGGCGTTTTCAGAAAATTAATCAGTGCTTCGGCTATGAGAAAGGTTATAAGCAGATAATCAATAAGCGGGATAACCCATGGAACTGAAGCAACGGTCTGCGGCTGCTGTTCAAGGTACAAACCTGCAATTCCGAGGAAGAGCAGAAAGAAAATACCGACTTTATTCATTGGTTCAGTATATAAGTTTTAGAGGAATTATCAATACGGTAAATTGAAAGCTGTAATTTCCTGCTTAGAATTTTTAAAGAGTTCTCTATTGCCGTTAATACGCTATTTCGGCGGGGCGACCTTCATAACCTTGGTCAGCGCCAGTGAATCCAGGAAATCCCAGAGCTGCTTATTAATGGCGGATATTTCGAAGGTGCCGTTGAGCTGATTTATTTTTTTATTCAGAAAAAGAAGCTTGCCGATTCCGGAGCTGTCGATGAATTTGGTCCTGCTCAGGTCGAGTTTCAGATTTGCTGTACCGGAATCGATTACTGAAATAGCGGTCTTTTTAAGCAGCAGCGCTTCGTCCTTTACCAGAGATTCAGAATCGACTCTGAGGACAGTTACAGATCCCTCTACAGACTGATTTATACTCACCGATCTTCTCCTTTAAATCCTTTTCAGGGCATCACAGATTCCTTCTGCGATTTTATTAAGGGGCAGTACTATATCCGCCGCCCCGTACTGAAAGGCCTTGCCGGGCATGCCCCACACAATACTGGATTCCTCATCCTGAACAATATTGTAGCTGCCTTCATCCTTCATCTTTTTCATGGCCATAGCGCCGTCTTCGCCCATGCCGGTAAGCATTACGCCGATCGCGTTTCTGGCGGCATAATTGGCAATGGAATTAAACAGCATGGTTACCGAGGGCATATGATAATTAACCCTCGGTCCTTCACGTAATTTTATCATATATTTTGCGCCGGATGCAATAATTGTGCAATGCTGATCTCCGGGGGCAATATAAACATGGCCCGGCAGGACCTGCTCTCCGTTTGCTGCGAGTTTCACCGTGAACGGGAGTAGCGAATTGAGTCTTTCGGCAAAGGCTGAAGTAAACAGCACCGGCATATGCTGAACTATTACGATACCCGGTATATCGACCGGAAGATGAGACAGTATTTCCTGCAGTGCGGTGGTCCCTCCGGTTGATGAGCCGATAGCTATAATCTTGTCGGTGGTTCTTGTGTTGCCGGTAAATGCCGGAACTGTGTGATGGACCGACTGGGTCAGCCGCTGTTCCGTTGATGTCTCAAATTGCCTGACAAGTTTAGGTTTTACTGCGCCGGATGCAGCATACCTGATGGTGTTTACCAGCTGCTCTTCGAGTTCCGGAAGTTCGAGTATGTCAGAAGGCTTGGCAATCACGTCGAACGCTCCGTATTCAAAGGCCCTCAGAGTGACCTCGGCATTTTTTTCCGCGAGTGAAGATAGGATTATAACAGGAACCGGGTGGGCTTTCATCAGCCGTTTCAGAAAGGTCAGTCCGTCCATCCTCGGCATCTCGATGTCCAGAATTATCACGTCGACCGAGGTCTTTTTCAGTTTTTCGACGGCAAAGATTGGATCGAAGGCTGCGGCTGCGAGTTTCATATCCGGGGCCCTGTCTATGATTTCAGCGAGGACCTTGCGGACCAGCGCAGAATCATCAACTATCAGAACTTCAATCATCTCCGACCCTCCTGTATATAGTTTTTCCGACAGGATAAAATTTATCGGAAATTCCTGCAAGCGATTCACTGTGTCCCAGAAAAAGATGTCCGCCGGGATTCAGGTAATCATACAGGCGCTCAATCAATTCGGTTTTAGTCTGCCTGTCAAAATAGATTATTACATTTCTTAGAAAGATAATATCCATTTTCGGAAGCTGATATGTTTTATCTGACAGGTTCAGTCTGAAGAACGTTATTTTGCGGATCAGGTCTTTCTTGACCTTTACAAGATTGGTTTTTGTGTCGCGTCCTTTAAGGAAATATTCGGACAGCATTTTCGGGTCGATTTTATCTGTATCTTTTTTAGGGTAAATACCCCTTGCGGCATATTTCAGAACGTCAGTAGATATATCAGATGCCAGAAGCCGGTATGAAAGGTGCCTGCCGGTCTGCTTTTCGTATTCAAGCAGGGTTATCAGAATTGAGTAGATCTCCTGCCCGGTTGATGAAGCCGCTGACCAGATATTCATACTTTTGTGTTCGTAGGCAGGCAGGATTGACTCTACCATATAGTCGAAGTGATATGATTCCCTGAAAAAAAGGGAGTAGTTGGTCGACAGAGCGTCTACCATCCTGTAGAACTCGATCCGGTCCGGATCGTCATTCTTCAGGTAGTCGACATATTCCTCGAACCCGCTGAGGTTGAGTTTCCTGATCCGTTTTGAAAGTCTTGAAATTACAAGCGAGCGCTTTTTGAGAGTAAGATTGATCTTTGCGTATTTATAAAGTTCCCCGGAGATGTATTTGAATTCGCGATCGCTGATGCTGTACATAATCCCTCATTTTTAAAATAAAGTTATATCAGGCTGACTGCTCTTTAATTCTTCAAGCTGCTTCATATACTTTTTCTCTTCGGTTAATGCCGGTTCAAGCTGAACCTTCTTCAGGAAAATACTGTTGTTTTCAGTAAGAAAAAAGATCTTTCTCCCGTGGTAGCTGCCGACATTCTCACTGAGAATCGGTATGCCTTCCATTTTCAGAAAGGCTTTGGTAAAGCCGATGTTCCGGTCGCCCACGCTTGCAATATTTCTTGGGTTGTGAAGCAGTTTTCCACCGCCGAATATCTTTGCCGTCAGGTTTTTCCTGGATGCACCTTTTTTCATCATTTCGGCAATGAGCACTTCCATTGAGGTGATGCCGTAACGCATCGACTTCTGCGTCAGTTCTTCATCCTTCAGCATTGCTCCGGAAAGATGGAGGTTTTCATTCTTGCTGTCCGGCAGCATGAAATGGTTCATTCCCCCAATGCCGGAATCTTTATCGTATAGACAGACAGAAATGCATGAGCCCAGGACCGTTGAGATAATTTCACCGCCTGAGCTCACATAATATTCTCCGGCGAATATAGTCAGTACCTGGCTTTTGAGTTTTGAATCAAATTTTCTATACATCGTCAGACTCTTTTTTGCTGAATGCTGTTGAGATCGAGTATCAGAGCGACATCGCCGTTGCCGAGTATGGTCGCGCTGGATATATTGTCAACCCTGCGGAAATTCTTCTGCAGGGATTTAAGTACAATCTGAAACTGTTCCATTACGGTATCTACAAGCAGGGCAGCCTTGTATCCGTTGATATTTATTACGATCAGCTCTGCTGTAATCGGATCCTGTTCAGCACCGCTGACGTTAAGTATTTCGTGCAGCCTGATCATCGGGATGTAGCTTCCGCGAAAGAATACTACCTCGCCTTTGCCCGATATTGTTTTCAGATGCCATTGCTCCGGTCTGAATATCTCAAGAATAGAGAGGGTGGGGATTACGTACTTTTCAGCCCCGATGGACACCAGCATGCCGTCCATTATTGCCAGTGTGAGCGGCAGATACAGCCGGAAGGTTGTACCGGCGCCGTCCTCGGTAATTATATCGATTGTCCCGTTCAGCTCGGTAATGGCATTTTTAACAACGTCCATCCCGACACCGCGGCCCGAAATGTCGGTTACGTTTTCAGCCGTCGACAGTCCCGGGTGAAAGATAAGGTTCAGTATTTCACCCTCTGACAGCTGGTAGTTCGGCGGTATAATCTCGCGCTCGATAGCTTTGGCGACAATTTTTTCCTTATTTATTCCGCGTCCGTCGTCCGATATTTCGATCACAACTTTTCCGCTTTCCAGATATGCCGCAAGCCTTAATAATCCTTCTGCCGGTTTGCCTGCCTTTTTGCGCTGCTCTTCGGTCTCGATTCCGTGATCGATACAATTCCTGACAATGTGCTTGAGCGGGTCATTGAGTTTTTCAATCATGTTTTTATCGAGTTCGGTATCCTGACCGGAAATCTCGAGGTTGATTTTTTTATCAAGATCGGCAGCCATGTCCCTTACCACGCGTTTGAAGCGGTCGAAGGTCCCGCTCAGGCTGACCATCCGCAGAGATGTGACCTGTTCCTGAAGCATCAGTGTAATATTCTTCAAAGAGTCGGAAACCGCCAGAAAATTATCGGGGAGATTCTCTTCAAATTCTTCGGTCAGCATGCTGATCCTGGCCTGTGACACAATCAATTCGCTTACAGTATTGAAGATATGTTCCAGCTTGTCGGTAGGGACCCTGATATATGAACCGGTATTAAGGTCCGAGGCCCTGCGGTATACCCGCTTGTCTGTCTGTGATTCGGAAGGGTCCTCCTCACTGTTGGTTACCGGAAGAATACTCGAAGCATGTCTTCCGTTTACGGTAAAATTTTCAAGATCCGGATTATCGGGCTGCATAGCCGACAGGCAGGAGATATGTATTCTGCTTTCGTCAATTACAAAACAGAAAATATCAGCAATACCTCTTTCGTCCAGCTCAGTCTCGTAAAAAACCTTCCAGGCCATGTAAAAATTCTGCGGATCAAATAATGCTGCATCGGGAATTTCATGGGATATAATTTCGAGTTCAATGATCTTGCCGGCATTACGAAGGTCCTGAAGGAACATCAGCGGGTCTATTCCGCTTTTAAAAATCTCGGGATAATACTCAAGATCGAGAAAATAAAGCTTTCCGGCAGCCGCCGGGGATATTTCCTTCTTTTCAACCGGAGTTTTCGAATCTACCGCACCGACTATTTGTGCAAGCACCTCGCCGGTATCAAGATCAGCATCAGCCTCATGCCCGTTTTTAATGTTGCTTATCATAATTTTGAGGACATCGAGCGTCTGCAGCAGTATGGTAATTAATTCGGCTGTTATCTGCTGATTGCCGCTTCTGATTTTTTCGAACAGGTCTTCGGCTTTATGGGAAAAATCCTTTATTTTATTGAAGCCGGCAAGTCCGGCACCGCCTTTGAGCGAGTGAATTGCGCGGAAGGCTTCATTGATTATATCTTTATTTTCCGGCTCACTTTCAATACTGATGATCCTCGATTCAAGAATCTCCAGATTTTCTTCAGCTTCCTGAACAAATATTTCAAATAAAGGATTATCCATCATTCTTATGCTCCGGCAAATCTTTTTATAACGTCAATCAGCTGTGCGGGTTCAAAGGGTTTGACTATCCACCCGCTGGCACCGGCGTTTTTGCCTTCCATCTTTTTCGATTCCTGGGATTCCGTTGTAAGGAAAAGTATCGGAGTAAACTGAAACCTGCTTATCTCTCTGACTTTCTTTATCAGGGTTATACCGTCCATATTAGGCATATTCACATCAAAGAGAAAAACATTGATTTTAAGTTCAGTATTGTTGAGTTTCTCAAGCGCATCTACTCCGTCAACAGCAAGCACAACATTGTAGCCTTCTTTTTCGAGAGTATATTTTATGGATGCCCTGGCTGTGGGTGAATCATCTACTGTAAATATTGTTTTCATTTCATCCTCCGTATCAATAAGATCATCTATTAATTGTAAAACCGTAAGATTCTATTGTCTGTTTAAGTGAAGCCGGAAATTGTTTAAAACGGAAACCGGCTTTTTTTTGAGAAAGCTCCCTCTCTATCACAATCAGAAGCTGGAGCCCGGCACCGTCGATTTCAGTCAGCTTGTCCGCAGTAACTGTCAGCTCTTCTTCAGCTTTCCTGTCTTTCAGCTTTGCGGTGAATTCTGTCCAGAATTCCTGTACGTTGTATATTTTCAGTTCCTCGGGTAATTCAATTTTCATCCTGCCCCCTCTAAAACAGTGTAATACTGTTATTCCCTGATTCTTCTATTTCTATTTCTTTAAAATTCTGTTTGATGGTATCACGTTCCTGGGCAACAGTACATTTCTGAACAATATTCTGGTAAATCAAATCCTTGAATTTACATTCTTCAAGGGGAAGCTGGCCGCCAAGCTGCCCGAGGCTTTCAAGAATGTTCTGTTTTATTTCTACGCATACATCGATTTTCTCGTTAATCTCGCTGTTCAGCATTCGGAGCTGGTTGAAAAAATCATTATACTCCGAGATTTCATCCACAAGAATATTTGTTATGTTCATTACGGTCGCGAAATGATCCATGAAAATATTTCTGGTCTGATCAAGCACCTCGATAGAGCCTTTAAACTCGTTGTCCATTCCGCGGTAATGCTCTTCCTGCTCATTAAACGATGTTCGGGTGGTTGCGAAATTCTCAATCACCTCGAGATGAGCTTTCTCAATATTTTCAATTATCGAAGAAAGCGTTTCAAAGGTTTCGTCAAAGAACCCTGCATCACGTCCGACCCCGGCGATTGAAAAATCAAGACCGTACCTGGCCTGTTCAATTCTAGACAGCAGCAGAAGGTTTTTAATTGATACTATAACCGGAAGGAAGGTCTGAGTCTGAACCATCTGCGATTCGATGCTGTTTTCAAGCTGTGAAAACAGGTTGAGGATTAAATGCTTTCGATTAACCACCGCGTTGAGGTTTTCTCTAATTTCTTTGATCATGATTCTCGGTGAATCAAAAATATAGCCTACTACAGATTTAATCTCTGATGAAGTCTCAGCGCCGCTTACTGCCGGGGGATTTTCCTGCTCGACAATTTTTGCGAATTCGTTTTTATCAGAGTTGATGTCAACGATAGAGGCATTCATCTCAGTGAAAAGTGCTTCAAGACTGCCGATCATATCGAGGAATTCCTCGCTGACGCGCCGAATCTGGAATTCGGTATTTTCAATCAGGTACATCATAAGGGTGAAGAGGCTCCGGATCTCTTCCCTGTCGGCATCGGAAATTTGATGTCCCGAAAAGTCAAGTTTTTCCGCGTTGTTTTTAAGAATCAGAAGAATATCATCCACGTTATTAATCAGGTGTATAAGCTGCTGATGGATAATATCCTGCTTCTGCAGTTCAACCATTATCTGGTACGTGGGGTTTTTTGAGTTTTCAATCCTGTCAAGAAAGTCGTCAAGGATCTGTGAGAAATTCTTTATACTCGTATTTGCCCGATCGAGGATTTTTTCCGAATTGCCGGATATCGAATTCATATGATCCGATGAGAAGCCTTCGAGTTCCTCAACCGCCTTTAAAAAATCACCCATATCATTCTGCAGCCGATCGCTGATTCTGAATATTGCTTTTGTTCCTGAAGCAATATTTTCCGACAGCTTGATAAATTCCGAAGAGAGTATCTGGTAGCCCCTGCCGCGATCTCCGGCTTTCTGTGAATTTACAATCGAGTTTATTGCATAAACCTTCAGATTTTCGGAGATATCATAAATCGTATTAATTTCATTTACAGTTTTGTTTGAAATTTCAATCGAGGCCTTCAGGTTGGAAAGTATCCGGTTGTCGATCTGGTTCATGCGCTGCATATCTTCCAGTATCGAATCCATCTGGTTATGAAATTTGTAAATCTCTTTTTTAACGCCGTATGATTCTTCCTCGCTGCCGGATGAAAAGAGGAAGTGCAGAAGCTCCCTGGCTTCAGTGATGTTGTCTTCTATTCCCTTTTCGATCTCGGGAAGGGCTTCTGAAATTTTGACAATTACGTTCTCGTACTGCGGTACAAACCTGCGCAGGCTTTCTGCAAAGGGTTTGAGTTGAGCATTGATTGCTGCTCTGTTTGTTTTAAGCGTCTGAAAGCCCATCTTCATCCATTAATTGTTCAGCTTAATTCTCTAAGCTCAACTAGTATTTTTTCGTTGATTATATTTTTTATAACATTCTGTGTATTTAAAGTAATATTTTCAAACTGAACAGCATATCCTTTTGAATCATGTCTGACGACTGTTCCCTCTACAAGAAAATCAAAATTCCTGAAAGTAATGTTCATGACGAGCGGACTGGCGGGTCCTGCTTTTTCTTCGGTCCTGATGAGGCATCCTCCCGGCGATATTGAAACGATCTTCCCCCTGCTGCTTTCAGCAGGGGTGTTTTTTGAATGGAAGACAACCGATACCGGCCATTGGACCCTGGTGTATTTACGGCGCGAAGCCGATATTGATTTCAGTCCGCTGAGTATATCAGCAGCAGTATCACAGTACTTGATGTTTCCGGGCGATGTGCCGTTTTCTCCCGTCCGTACAGCTTTACCGAATATGAATATCGGAATAATTTCGTTCAAAAAGACTATATGTCTTATAATTTTTTTCAGGCTCTCGGAGTCTGTGTCCGGACCAATCAGGTATGAATCAACATCGTCGGGGTTCTCAAGCTGGTACAGGTAAGCCTGCTCCGGTGATGCAAAATACTCATACTGCCTCTCGGGATCAAGCGGAAGGCCTTCGAATATATTTCTTTTCCTGCTCAGGATCAGTAAAGTATTCATAGTCCTTATCCCTGCTGGCCCTTTCCGGCTGACTCGATGACGGATATTTCCTTCTCGGTAAAGAAGTTTTCAAGACTGATTATAATCACCATCCGCTGTCCGATCTGCCCGATTTTGTCTACGAATCTGACATCGATATTTCCGCTGAAATCCGGGGTTTCTCTGAGATCGTCTTCGGTAATACTTACTACGTCAGATACCGCGTCCACGATAAGCCCGACTGTCTTGAGATTTTCAGTGCCCACCTGAACAATGATTACAATAGTATTGCTGTTCAGTTCCTGCAGCGTGAGGTCAAACTTGCTTCGTAGTACGTACAGAGGGATTATATTCCCCCTGAGGTTGATGATCCCGGGTATGTATTCAGGGATGCCCGGAATCCTCGTCAGGTTCGGTAAGGAAATAATCTCCTGAACGGCCAGAATAGGTATGCCGTATTCCTCTTCGCCGACTGAAAAAATGACGTACTGGTTTGTGACGTCCATATTCAGCTGGCTGACAAGCATGTCCTCTTCTTCGTCGTTGTCGTTGTACATTTGCCTGATTCTATCTTCTGCAGAAATATCTATTTTCGCATTTTCCTTAGAACTCATCAAATTCCCCTTCATCGGCAAGGTCTGAGAAGGTTTCGTATGCATCAAGATCCTTCTTTGCCGATGATGGTTTTGCAGGGATCTTTTTCTGCTGCGGCTGAGACTTCTTCTTCGGTTCTTTCAAAAGCCTTACGCTTGTCTGTTCCTTGCTCTTTTTTTCGCTGATGTCGATCTTGAAGAACTGCATTGTCGTATTGAGTTCCTGAGCCTGTGCGGACAATTCCTCGGTAGCCGATGCCGATTCTTCGACCAGCGCGGCGTTTTTCTGGGTGTTTTCGTCGAGGCTTGCAAGCGTTTTGTCAATCTGGTCGACGCTCGAAAGCTGTTCCTGCGACGCAGCGGATATTTCGGCTACAAGCGCTGTTACCTTTTTGATCGCGTTATTTATCTCTTCGAGCATGCTTCCGGCGCTGTTGGCTACGTCTACGCCTTCTTCAACCTTGCTTCTGCTGTCCTTGATGATGTCGGCAATCTCGCTTGCCGCCCTGTCGGAACGCTTTGCGAGCTTCCGGACTTCAACGGCTACTACTGCAAAGCCTTTTCCCTGTTCTCCGGCGCGTGCGGCTTCTATCGAAGCGTTCAGTGCCAGCAGGTTTGTCTGGAATGCAATATTGTTGATAACCTCGATTATGTCCGCAATCCTGTTGCTTGAATCGTTGATTTCATTCATCGAGTTGACCATCTGCCTGACCGCGACAGCCCCCTGTTCAGCTTTGGTGACGGCGTCCCTCGAAAGCTTGTCGGCGGAAGAAGTGTTGTCGGCATTCGATTTTACGGAGGCATTCATCTCTTCTATTGCAGAGGATGTCTCTTCGAGGGCTGATGCCTGCTGCTCGGTTCTGTCGGAAAGGTCCTGGTTGCCGCTGGCCAGCTCTTCGCTTGCCGACGCAATCTGTTCGGAACCGGCAAGTACCGAAGAGACAATCTCGGTCAGTTTCTGCTTCATTACCAGCATAGAATTGTAGACGCCTATGCTGTTCTCGACAGATTCTCCGTGTTTGGAAATGAGGTCTCCCCTTGCAATGTCTTTCGACAGTGTTTCAAGCTCAGACGGGTCGGAACCGAGCTGCTTTATTACGGAGTTGATTGTAATGAGGGCAATAACCACGCCTGCCAGAACGGCGAAGCCAAGGATTATGATGATTATAATCATAGCCTGTCTGTTTGATTTCTGCAGTTTCGGGCCCAGTGTGTCCTGCTCCGCTTTGACTGAAAGGGTTACCTCATCGAGCCATCCGGCAATCTCTGGGCCGAGAATATCGAGGTGCTCGGAAATGATATCATCACGGTCATTGATATTTTCGACGGTCAGATCGAAGGTCTCGGTGTACTGTTTCTGCAATTCTATGGTGGCCGTAAGGAGTCGTCTGCGTGCAGGGTTCTGCAGCTCGGAATCAAGAGTGTTTAGATTGTCCTTCATGGATTTGAATTCTTTGTAAACCCGGTCCGAAAATGCAGGATCGCTGGAATTGAGGAACTTGTAAACGTACAGCCGCGCAAGCATAAGGTTCCTGATGCTGAGAGATGCGTAGTATGAGGCTGTAAGGTCATCATCATCCCTGGATGAATTAAGTATTTCAGTCAGATCAGCTTCCATCTTGGGGCCGATAACATCGAGGGTATTTGTGACAAACTTAACCCGCTCAGCATGATGTATCTGTACTTCATCGAACCAATGTTCATATTCTCCGACATTTGCAGCTACCTGTTTGATCAGTTCGGCACGTTCAGGCTGCTGAATCTCTGTTTTTGCAGATTCGAGATAGTTATTCATTTCACCAAGATATTTATTATAGGCTTCAACATGAACATCTTCACCGGAAATAATATAGTCCTTCACATTCATCCGGACCATCAGCATATTCGTCTCAAGCCTGCCTGCAAGGTTTGTGTCCCTTGCGAGCGCCCGGTATTCGGTAAAGCCGTTTGAGGACGCATTGAACTGAATAATTGCTATGACTCCTACTACGATCACAAGAATCAATAAAACCATGAACCCCAGAATAATCTTTGTTCTTAACTTCATCTCCAACCTCTTTTGTTTATGTCTACGAAACTAATATAGTTGTGTATATCCAATTATAAAACTCATAATTAGCGGAATCAACTTTCTTCAGAAAAAATCTCTTCATCTGCTAAAAAAATGACATTTCTTGTTCTCTTTTTTCTGCGAATCTCGACCGAACAGCCCTTTTGATTGTATTTCACCTTGTCAAAAAAGTTTCTGACAATAACCATGCCCCTGCCGTGCATATACTCATCGGGGTTGTTCCTTCCGTATATCTCTTCAATTCCGGCCACCGGGTCGGGTACTGCTTTCGGATCAAATCCGTCGCCCATATCGGTGATTTTGAAGTATACGTCGCTGCTTGAGATAACCGCCTCAACGATCACCTGTTTTGCAGTATCTTCCCTGTTGCCGTGATAAAAGGCGTTGAGACACATTTCATCAAGCCCGATGGCAATCTCTATAGTTTCATCATGAAGATAGTCTTTCTGTTCGAGGACAGTTTTGATTTCTTCCTCAATTTCTTCATATTCTTCAAGCGTTGAGAAATAGAACTCCTTTCGGAAGATCGGGCCTACATCCAGCTGTATCAGGGTTGTGTCGTCATCGAGGGGCAGTGTACCTGCTGTTTTTTCGAGGGCTGATATTATTTCGCCGAAATCCCTTGAAGGATACCCGCTGTCGTGATTCAGAATTTCTTCAAACCGCGCACGTCCGATATGCTCCAGGTTGGCGGCTTTGTGTTCAAGTACGGCATCTGAATAGAAATATATTCTGTCCCCGTCCTGAATTTTGACCTTTCTGCTCTCAAAAACAGTCTGGTCCGAATAACCGATATGCATTCCGGCAACCGGTTCCGGCCGGAAAATTTTACCGTTTCTAAGCAGGCTCGGCAGGACCCCGTTTGCATTGGAGTAGACGATCTCTTTCGACTCCATGTCAATCAGGCAGATAAATATTGTCGGGAATTTGTCTTCTTCGGCTACCTTTATAAATTCGCTGTTTACCCCGGTCAGAAAGGCTGCCGTATCGCTTGTTTCGAAAAGATCTGACAACCCTTTCTGGACAATACTGGTTAACAGCGAGGCTTCAATTGATGCCTGCAGTCCGTGTCCTGTACAGTCGCCGAGGATAATCACAAGCTTCTTGTGATGTACACCCCTGATAATAGAGAAGAAATCTCCGCCCATGTTCTCGCACGGAAGGTAGAGCGCCTGGATGGCAAATTCGGTGAAAAGCGGAACGGTTTTCTGAATCATGCTTTTTTGGAGTATCTTTGACTTTGCAATATACTTCTTCTGAAGCATCAGCGTATCGCTCAACGCTTCATTCAGGTACTCGAGTTCCTGCTTCTGATTTTCAATTTTTTCCCGGCTGAATTTCAGTTCAAGATGAGTCTGTATTCTTGCAATCAGTTCAGTAATATTGAAGGGCTTGGTCAGGTAATCGACTGCTCCGAGTTTGAACCCCTGAACAATGTCTTCTTTTGCAGTCAATGCAGTCAGGAAGATAACGGGAATATCTTTTGTTTTTTTGTCTTTTTTTAAAAGCTTTATAGTCTCAAAACCGTCAAGAACAGGCATCATGATATCAAGCAGGATAAGATCGGGGTAGGGTTCGATTACACTTCTCTTGAGACATTCCTCACCATTTCTGGCGACCCTTATATTGTAGTCTTGACTCAGTACGGTTACCAGCATCTCAATATTGAGTTTATGATCATCAACTATGAGAATTGTAGGTTCATTCAAACTGTCCTCGCTTACCACTTTCAGTGATCGGTTTTTCTCACTATGCTATTTAGTTTACTTATGAAGTCCTCAAGGGCAGGAAAATCAATATGCTCCCAGACCCGGCGAAGATCATTTGCCATTGCACGGAACACAGGTTTTGGTGCAATCCCGGCTATATTATCCGCGGCTTCCAGCAGTATGTCTATATCATCTTCGGCAGAAACCTGGTTAAGGAATTCTATAATTTCGGAAAGCGCACGCAATTCCTTTTTTGTCAGGCTTTCCGTGTTGTATTCCAAGGCAAAATCAGTACTGTTCATGGTTTCGAGACCTTCCGATTCCCTGCCGAGGATTGAAAAGGACGGCAGTTCGCTGTTTAATGATGCAGCTGCCACCTGCGGTATTCTCAATGTAAATACGGACCCCTTTCCTTCTATACTCTGAACCGTAATCGTACCGCCCATCATCTCCGCCAGTTTTTTGGAGATAGTAAGCCCCAGCCCGGTTCCTTCATGTTTTCTGTTTTTATGGGCATCGACCTGGTTAAACGATTCGAAAATACTCTGCAGGTGCTCTACGGGGATACCGATTCCGCTGTCAACGACCGAAATTACCGATTCCGCTGTCAACGACCGAAATTCCTAGCACGCCGTTTTTATAACCTGCATTTACCCTGACAAAACCCTGTTCCGTGAATTTTACTGCGTTTCCGATAAGGTTTGTCAAAATGTGTTTTATCTGGGGGCCTCCGCCGTTCAGTATTTCGGGCATTCCCGGTTCAGTATTGAATTTAAGCGACAGGGATTTGTCGTCAGCCAGGACTTTGAACATGTCATTCAGCTCGTCAAGCAGATGTTTAAGCTCGAATGGCGCGGGATCAATGCTGGTTTTGTCTGCCTCAATTTTTGAAAGGTCCAGAATTTCATTCACTGTAAATAAGCATATCGGAATTTTCACTTTCCGGATTTTTAATCAGCAGCACTTCTGTAAAGCCGAGTATACTGTTCAGGGGCGTGCGAAGTTCATGCGACATATTAGCCAGAAAATCGCTCTTGAGCTTATTGGCTTTTTCAGCTTCAATTTTAGCGGCTCTCAAATCCTGCTCCAGTTTCAGGCGGTCGGTAATGTCCTCTTTGTGGGCTATGAAAGAATGAATCTGGTTCTCGTTGTTTTTTACAGGTGTTATTGTGGCTTTTTCCCAATAGAGTTCACCGTTTTTCTTTTTATTCAGGAAGTTTCCTCTCCAGATGTTGCCCTTTGTAATGATGTCCCATAATTCTGCATAGAATTTATCATCATGGTAGCCGCTTTTTAATATTGATGGGTTTTTACCCAAAACTTCATTCCTCGAGTAACCTGTTATTGTTTCAAAAGCCTTGTTTGCGTACGTGATATTGCCCTCAAGGTTTGTAATAACGATTGTGCCTGCGCTTTGTTCGACAGCCGCGATCATCTTGCGCATCTCGTCTTCGATAGTTTTCATCTCGGTGATGTCTTCCCCGAAGAACATGAGGTTTCTGTTTTTATTGTCTTTTATTTTTGTGAAAAGTATCTTTCGTCCGTTTCGACTTGATTCAAACTTCTCGTAATCATCCGACATTAGTCCCGGATCTTCGGCATCGATCCAGCTGTTTATCTTGCTGTTGAGTTCTGCTGCCGTTAACTTGCCGAATTCGAAAAAATCGAGTGCGGTCTTGTTGATGTGGTGAAGCTTTCGGTTACGGTCGATTATAAATTCCAGTACCGGTGTAATCTGGTTATATACTGTTACTTCTTTATATTTTATCAGAAGTTTTGCTGCTACAAATGCAGGTATCAGATTGAAGATACTTGCTATGATTAGAAGATATGTATCCGGGGTTCTGGTTGTAAAAAGATGTGTCAAGAAAATTACTAGGGCAATCGATTCAAAAAACAGAAAGAGGAGAACGGTATTCTTCAGCAGTCGCTTTCTCGGCATCTGTAACTGTCCTGTAAATAATTATATATGTTGTGAGTATATTGTCAAATCGTGAATTAATATAGAATAACCTTAATATGAACTCTGAAATTCTTGATATTTTAAATCAACAATTCGGCCATAAACAGTTCAGGGGGCTGCAGGAAGAAGTGATCTCCAGGATTATGGGGAGTCCGAAGGGCCATTCGCTTGTGCTGATGCCTACCGGCGCCGGTAAATCAATTTGTTATCAGGTTCCCGGTCTTGTTTTTGAAGGCGGAACTGTGGTTGTAAGCCCTCTGATCTCTCTGATGAAGGACCAGGTCGATGCTCTGAAGAAGAAGGGTGTGAAGGCTGCTTTCATCAATTCTACAGTTCCGGCAGCTGAACGGCAGAAAAGGCTCGATGACTTCGTATACGGCGGTCTGAAATTTTTATATGTAACACCCGAACGCTTCCGGCAGTACGATTTTATGTTCAGGCTGAAAAGGGCGAAAATCTCGCTGTTTGCAGTCGATGAGGCTCACTGTATTTCCCACTGGGGACATGACTTCAGACCTGATTATTCAGGGCTTGGTGAAGTCCGGAAGGAACTTGGTAATCCGCTGACAATCGCTCTTACCGCAACTGCGACCCCTGAGGTCCAGCGGGATATTATTTCCTCGCTCGGTTTTTCTGAAGCTGAAATGAAGATCTTTCATCAGGGGATCCGGCGCCCCAATCTGAGGCTTGAGGCTGTAGAATGCTTTTCTGATGAAGAAAAAATTGAACAGATAATCTCTGTCCGGAAAAAAGCCCCGGGAGGCGGCATTGTATATTTTGCGCTGATAAAAACTCTCGAACGTTTTTCTGAGATGCTGCATACAAAACGGGTCCCGCATCTTGTTTACCATGGGAAGCTGCCGGCGGGACAGCGAAAGAAAGTGCAGGACGGGTTCATGCGTTCGGATACAATGGTTCTTGCAACGAATGCGTTCGGAATGGGAATCGATAAACCGGATCTGCGCTATGTTGTTCATGCTGAAATACCCGGCAGTATTGAATCCTACTACCAGGAAATCGGCCGTGCAGGGCGCGACGGCAAAGATTCAATTTGCAGAATGCTCTACTCGCAGGATGACCTTACAATTCACATGGATTTTATAAAATGGTCCAATCCGGAACCGGAGTTCCTGAATAAACTCTTCGGTGTTCTGAAATCAAAAGAACATCAGATCCACGCGCTCGGAAGGGAGTTCCTTGAAAACGAACTCTTCTATAAAAACCGATTTGATTTCAGGCTTGATACCGGGCTGAATTTATTCGTGCGCTACGGAGTAACCGAGGGGTCGATCGAACAGAGAGATATCAAGGTTGTAGCGGACTCGCTGCCGCAGGCCCTTACGGATAAACCTGAGTTTGAACAGAAGCTGCTGAACGATCAGAAGAAGCTGTTGGGAATAGTTCAGTATTTCCGGACTGAATCATGCCGCCGGCAGTCCATTGAGAAGTACTTCGGGTTCTCGGATGAACCTGAATGCGGCAACTGTGATATCTGTGATTGAAAACCCCCGGCGTCAGCCCTTCAGCGGAAGATTAAAATAGAAATCTGCGCCGCCCTCGGGTCTTGTTCGGGCGCCTATTTCTCCGTTATGAAGGGTAATAATCCGTTTGCAGATTGACAGCCCCAGCCCGACGGAATTTTCACCGGATGTCGGGGCGGCTGAAAGTTTTTTGAACTCCTTAAAAACCTGGTCCATATCCTTCTTTGTCAGCCCCGGGCCCGAGTCTTTGATGCTGAAATATACATCATTCCCGGATTTTTTCACATCGATGATTATTTCGCCGCCGGCGGGGGTGAATTTTACGGCATTGCTGATCAGATTATCAAGAACCTGAATTATTCTGGTTTTATCGATGCCGGCTGAAACTTCCTGGACAGGCTCATATATTATCCGAATATTTTTTGTCTGCACACTCTTCAGGAATATTTGGTCTATCCGCTGCCGGATCAATTCGGTAAGTGAGGTATCGGACTTTTTTAATACAAAGTCCTTGTGATCAATTGTAGAAATATCGAGCAGGCTGTTTACCATCGAGAGTATGTGCTCTGAAGTCTCAGCTATTATGTTCAGCGTATTTTTATACGAATCTTTTCCGTATTCGTCCGGATTTTCCGCAAGATAGCTGCATAACTCGGATATGCTTCCCAACGGACCCCGTATATCGTGTGAAGCCATGCCCATCAGGTAGTTCATGTTCTGGTTGATCCGGTTTATCTCCCGGTAAGATTCCACAAGCTCAGCACTGTTAACAACCCGGCAGTAAAGTTCATCGTTTGTGTACGGCTTCATTACATAATCGTTGGCACCGTTTCTTAAGAAAGTCGTAATATTCGTCTGTGCAGTCATCTGTGATACTGCAATAACCGCCATCGAATTTCGGTCAAAGCGTTCTCTTATCTTTTTTAACAGGTCAAGCCCGTTCAACACCGGCATGTCATAGTCTGTCAGCACAATCGAAATATCAGGTGTGCTGTTAAGAATCTCCACCGCTTCCTGGCCGTCGGATGCTGTAAACACCTCGAAATTGGCGGTTTTTAAAATAGAGGCTGCGAGTGTTAAGGCAAATTTGGAATCATCGACAAGCAGCACCTTCATCAGACTGTTTTTTCTTAATCTGGAAAGTATACTGATAATCTGACCCAGGCTTGCTGCATCTTTCTTTTGAACAAAATCAAGGATTTTTTTATTTGCTACCTTGTCGCGTAAGGCAGAACTATATTCTTTTGCAGCGAATAATATTAATGGGATCTCGTACTTATTGATCAGTGTGCTGATCTCTTCAAAGCCGGGGTCTGCAAGTTTCATATCTACAACTGCGGCAAAAAAATTACTGCGCTGCAATGTGTCTTCGTCTATTTCATGCCCGGTCATGAGGAAGGGTTCAAAATTATTATCTTCAAGTATCCGCATCATCATTTTTGACGAGATGCTGTCATCTTCAATTATCAGGATTTTTTCAGGACTCATCTGCTTTGCTCCTGCAAACTTCATTGGTGTTACATGAGTTTATAATACAGAATTAAACTGGAAAAGTAGTCAGAGTTCTATATTATGAAACAATTTTTATTTTATTACCCAAACTTTAATTGCAGACTCTTAAGTACTCTAGGCTGTGATCCGCCGGACCATGAAAATGACGTCCCTCGGATTTCATTGACCTGACAAATTCGTAGATGTCTCTTGTGATTCTCTCTCCGGGGTAGAGAATAGGAATTCCCGGGGGATAGGGAGCTATCATCTCGGCCGAGATCAGGCCGACCGCTTTCTCCCATGCGACAGGTTTTGAGGCTGAAAAGTACGCCTGTCTCGGGGTCAATTCCATCGACGGTATCGGCGGTATACCGGATTTTAGATGTTTTCCGGGATCTTTCTTCGGGAACCTTGCAGATAACGCGGACAGGGCCGAAACAAGCCTGCCGCATTCCTCCGCTGAATTGCCAAAGGTGATTATAAACAGGACATTTCTGCTGTCAGCCATTTCGGCATCAATCTGAAATTCATCATAAAGCATCTTTTTAATCAGGTAGCCGGTTACATCAATGCCGTCGAAGTTGACTATGATTCTTGTCGGGTCTTTATCGACGACTGATGCACGTCCGATCAGTTCTTCATGCAGACAAGTCAGGCCCGGAATTTTCCCAATACGCTCCCGCAGAGCTTCCGCCATTTCTACAGCACCTTCCCAGAATTTCCCGCCATTTTCTATAAGGTCGGCTACCGCCATTTCAAGAGAAGTCATAAGAATATATGACGGGCTTGTGCTCATCGTAAGCCTGAGTGCGGAATCGAGGCGGCCCCGGTCAATCAATGTTGATTTCAAATGAAGAAGAGAACTCTGGGTCAGCGCGCCGGCAACCTTGTGCAGACTCTGCGCGCAGGCATCAGCATTCTGTGCAAGGGCGGTGTTCGGCAGAAGTTCACTGAAATAGCAATGTGCTCCATGGGCTTCATCGACAAGCAAGGGAATGCCCTTTTTATGTGCGGTTTCGGCTATTGAAGATATGTCACTGCAAAGACCGTGGTAGGTCGGGCTCACTGCAAAAACAGCCTTGCAGTCCGGTTCGGTTTTCAGAACCTCTTCAACTTTTGCCGCGGAAAGTCCGGCCTGGAGTCCCGGGTATTCAAGGTAATCAACCGGAAAGTAGATTGGCCTCGCGCCGCTGAGTATGAGTCCGGCCATAACGGATTTGTGTGCGTTACGGGGCACTATTATTTTCTCACCTTCAGAAGCCGATGCCATAACCATCGACTCGTTTCCGCAGGTTGTGCCGTTTACAAGGTAAAAGGATTCATCTGCGCCGAACGCCTCTGCGGTAATTCTCTGGCTTTCAGCGATCACGTTTCCGGGATGATGAAGATCGTCAGTCAGAGGTGTTTCGGTGACATCGAGTTTAAATATATTTTTTCCGGCATAATCAATCAATTCAGAATTTATTCCGCGCTCAAACCTGTGTCCGGGGATCCTGAAATAACCCCGGCTGGTTGCGGCGTATTTTTTTAAAGCATCGAAAAGCGGTGTTTTAGCACTCACGGTATTCTCCTGGTAAGTATTTCTTGATCAAGACTTCAAAAGCCTGAGAATGATACCTGTTTTTTTTGTTTTAACCAACAGGCTCGGCTTCAGGGAGAATGATTTATGTCAGAACAATTATTCTGTTTTAAAACTGTATATATCATTTGATAATTCCCTGGTTTTATCGCCGAGTTCGCCGACTTGCCCGCTGATATGAACCATCGACTCGATGATCTCCCGGCTGCCGGAGGTTATTTCTTCGATTGCCGAATTTGTCGACTTCGAAAGTGTTACTACCGAGTTTATGTTATTCGCGACAATTTTTGTTCCGCTTTCCATCTTTTCGGCTGCCTCCGAAAGTTTAACTGCCGTATCCGACAGCGATGACATTGCCTGCAGTATCTGGTCGCTTCCTGAGGACATCTCAATAGTACTTGAATTAATTTCATCGAAGGCCTCAGCAGTAATGATAATATCATTCAGCATTCTTTGCATTGAGACCTGAAGCTGCCGGGAATTTTCTGCTGAATGCTTGATCTGCTGAATAATTGATTTAACTGCAGAAGCGATCATGTGGGAAGAGGCATTGGAATGTTCAGAAAGCCTTCTGATTTCATCCGCAACTACGGCGAAACCTTTTCCGGATTCTCCTGCATGGGCGGCCTCTATCGCTGCGTTAATTGCAAGAAGATTGGTCTGGTTCGATATATTCTCGATTACATTGTTCATTTCCAGTATTGAATCGATGCTTGTATTAACGCCGAGAATCGAATCATAGGTTTCCCGGAGTACTGTGTCGCTTTCTTCTGCATTGTTTCTAAGGTTGTCCGAGAGGTTTTTCTGCCTGCCGGTTATGCCGGCCATATTCTTTAAAGAGGTTATCATTTCCTCTACGGCAGCAGTGGACTGCTGGACCGCCGAAGACTGCAACCCTGCCTGCTCGGACAGGACCTGAATGCTGCTGTTAATAACTCCTGTGGACATTCCTGTTTCACTGGTTTGATCATGCAGATTATTCATCATACTCCTGATTGTATTTATGCTGCTCATAATCTGATCAACTGATGCAGTGGTTTCTTCAGTAGCTGCCGCTAGCTGATCCCTTATTGATACATTTGAAGATAATGAACCTTTGATTTTGATTATCATTTTTAAGAGGCTTTCCGAAAAGACATTAAAAGAGCGGGCAATATCACCTATCTCATTTTCATGCGAAATGACTACCTTTTCAGTAAGGTCCCCGCCGCCTCTGGATATTGCGTCAAGATCTTTCCTTACTATTGTTAAGGGCTTTAATATCATCCTCCGTGTGAACAGGATTATTGAAATTGAAATTGAAAGAACCATCAGTATTATCAAAATCACCGAGTTGCGAAGATACCGGTCAACTGCAGCCGTCATTTTTGTGGACGGTACCCTGTAAAAAAGATACCAGACTGATTCGTTGTTCTCATGAAAATCAAGCGTCTGCCCAAAATAATAATTCAGTGATTTACCGGTGGTTTCCCTGAACTGAAAAACACCGGATTTAACTTTTTCAATAAAGGGAGTCAGTGTTTTTCGGCCCTGATTGGTCAGCAGCAGTTTCTGATCAGGATGTGAGATCATTTCTCCGCCGTCTGTAAACATGAAGATGTACTCATCCTGTAAAAAGCTCTGCTGCTTAATAAAGGTATCTGTAATGTATGAGAGCTTGACAGCGAGTGCAATCACGCCTACCGGATGTTCCCCTGATTTGACCGGAACAGAAAGGACAAAAACCGGGTTGCCGCCGGTCAGACTCAGGTAAGGTGTTGAAATGTAAAACGGCCTGCCGTCTTTAATATTTGCAGACCAGCTTTTATCACTGCCCTGACCGAGGATATCCGCTTCAGCGGTTTCCAGAATGATGCCGCCGTCGGGAATTTCGTATGCATTGTTTTTATAATTAATAGATGACATGCCGCTGCCGAACCTGCAAAGTAAAATATTTTCATAAGCCGCGGATTCTCTATAGAACTTGGAAAGAATATTCCTGACATCCGAATACAGCAGCTGATCTTCCGGATTAAGACAGAGTGCTGATACGGAAGGCTGTAGTGCGAGTATTTCAGCTATTATTTTTTGATTTTCAAATACGGTTTCAATCGAATTCGCCGCTCCTGATGTCACTGTTGATCCAAGCTCGGTTTTATCCGCAAGAATCTCATTCCTCATCGACATGTTGAACCAGACGACAAGTCCCGTCATGCTTAGGATTATTACCGGCAGGGTAATTGATAAAAACGGAACAATCAGGCTAACTCTTTTCTTCATCTTTCTTCCTTGTTTAATCGAATTCATCTTTAATCTCTCATGTTTTTAAAAATCGAATCAAAACCGCCTCTGTTTTCAATCAGCAGGTCTACAAGCTGAGGATCAAAATGCTTTCCTGAGCCCTCTGTAATAATATTTATGGTTTCTTCTTCCGAAAGGGCTTCTTTATAGCATCTTTTACTTCTCAGGGAATCATAGACGTCGGCTATAGCACATATCCGAGCCGACAGCGGTATTGACTCTGCTGAAATTCCGGCAGGATATCCGGTCCCGTCATATTTTTCATGATGGTTTCCGGCAATTTCAGCAGCCATCTCGAGTTTGGTCCGATCTTTCAGAATGTCATAGCCGATGCTTGTATGAGTTTTCATTGTATTGAACTCTTTTGCGGTCAGGCTGCGCGGAGCTTTAAGAATTTCATCTGAGATTCCGACTTTACCGATGTCATGCAGAGGAGCAAACAGTCTTATGTCATCAGAATACCATTTTGGTGTTTTCAGTTTTTTGGAAATATAATAGCAGAATTCTCCGATGCGCTTCATATGTGTCCCGGTTTCATTGTCGCGATGTTCAGCCAGGCTTGCTATTGTTTTATAGATATCAATTCTTACATGCTCTTCCTGTTGGCGTTCCCGGGTGATATCAATAATAGAAACAACACAGGACTGAAGGTTTTTATCCATGTCCCGTAGAGTATGAATCAGAGCCAGGGTAAATATTATTCTTCCTTCTTTCGTCCGTGTTATAAGTTCACCTTCCCAATTTCCTAAGGTTCCTGAATTCAGAGCAACTGATATTTCTTTCATTAAAGCTCTGTATTCCTGTTCTGAATATCCGTTATCCAGATAAACGGATTTATCCGCACTCAAAAGCAAAGCTTTCCTTCCGTAAAGGTTGTTCAGGTCATATTTATAAATATTCTCAAAATTCTGGTTAATATAACTGATTCTCCCTGACCCGTCGGTTATGAGAATAGGATTGTTGGCAAATCTGACTGCCTGAAAGAATTTACTGTATTCATTAAGAATGTTTTCATTATCTGTGACATCCTGAATTATTCCTTTAACTTCAAGCGGTATGCCGTAACTGTCTCTTATGATTACATATTTTTGAAAAACCCAGCGTATCTGGCCGGTGATTCCATGTATTATTCTGTATTTCAATTCATAGGGAAAAACAGATTTTTCATTCAGAGATTTTTTTACTGTGTCTTCAACAAAGTTTCTGTCCCCCGGGTAGACACAATTCAGAACGCTCATGTATTCAGGATTGAAAGAAGAGAGATCTTTTCCGAAAATGCGGTAAACGCCGTCTGTCCAGTAAATCTCATCAGTAGTGCAGTTCAATTCCCATGATCCGAGATGAGCAAGAAGTTCATCTCGCTTAAGATTCTCAATCATCTCTGTATAGCTGATTGACTTCTTAACGTTGGTCACTATAATCGCCTCGATTAAAAGTTTCACTTTTTCTGCATGACAGATAATTGAAACAGTAAAAAGTCTTAAAACTGTCACATCTGCCTATTTTAAAAATAAAACTTTATCTATTGTTAAGACTATACTCCTGTAACAAATAGGTAGTCAAGATAAAATGGACTATAAAGTTCTATACAGGACAAATAAAGGCAATAAAAGACATATGGCCTCCGTATTCTTTTCGAGTTTCGGTAAGTGAGGTGTACTAACAAATGGGTGCAGCAGAATTTATAATGAAATCAAAAAGGTAAAAGCAATCTTTCCAAATTTTCTATTTGACAGATAAATCAGGCATGAATAACTTTGATTTATGAGTGCAGAAAAAATGTCCAAAGATGATTATGTTTCACAGCTCACTGTTTCAGGCATACAATACAATTACTACGATATAAAAAAGTATTTATACGCGAAAGGCGATCTGGCTGAACTTCCGCGAACCCTAAAAATACTGCTCGAGGGAGTCCTGAGGAATTTTGACGGTGTGCTCATCGGGCCTCAGCACCTGGCGCGGTTCAGCGCAGAAAGCCGTCAAGAACGCAGCGGCGAGATCCCGTTTGTTCCGTCAAGAGTCGTTATGCAGGACTTTACCGGGGTCCCGGCAGTTGTCGATCTTGCAGCCATGCGCGAAGCTGTCAGGAAACGCGGGCTTGACCCCGCGATGATAAACCCGAGGGTTCCGGTTGATCTTATAGTCGATCACTCTGTAATCGTCGATGATTACGGCAGGCCGACAAGTCTGAAATACAATATGGATAAAGAGTTTCAGAGAAACGGGGAACGCTACAGGTTTCTGAAATGGGCTGTTGAGTCCCTGGACAATTTTCGGGTTGTTCCGCCAGCTACCGGGATAATTCACCAGGTCAACCTTGAGTATCTGGCCACTATCGTAACGGAAGACAACGGGTTTCTGTATCCGGATACCCTGGTCGGAACAGATTCACATACCACCATGATCAACGGAATAGGTGTCGCTGGATGGGGCGTCGGCGGAATTGAAGCCGAGGCCGGAATGCTCGGGCAGCCGATCTATATGCTGATGCCGGAGGTTGTAGGAGTACGGCTTTCCGGAAGGCTGAAAGAAGGGGTTAATGCAACAGACCTGGCACTGAAGGTGACCGAGCTTCTGCGCAGGCATAATGTAGTCGGCAAAATTGTTGAGTTTTTCGGCGGCGGCGTTGAGCATCTGAGTCTTCCCGACAGGGCCACTGTCTCGAATATGGCGCCGGAGTACGGCGCGACAATGGGTTATTTCGCTGCAGATGATGTAACGCTCGACTATTTAAGGATTACCGGCCGGGAAGAAAAGCAGCTGCAGATTATTAAAACCTATTTAACCGCCCAGGGACTGTACGGTACTGAGGAAAATCCCGCCGTATATGATCAGGTAATCGACCTGGATCTGTCAGAATTAGTTTCCTCCGTCGCCGGACCAAAGCGGCCTCAGGACAGGCATGATTTAAATAAGGCTGGCGGGGCATTTGCCGCCGAGCTGGTTAAGCCTGCGGCGCAGGGCGGCTACGGTAAAAGCCCAGATAGTGCGTCGGACGGCAGGGGTGATGGAGCCGATATCTTACGCCACGGCTCCGTTGTTCTTGCGGCAATCACAAGCTGCACGAATACATCCAACCCCTTTGTGATGCTTGGTGCCGGGCTGCTTGCGAAAAATGCAGTCGCCAGCGGGCTGCGTACCCCGGGATATGTTAAAACATCAATGGCGCCAGGCTCACAAGCGGTAACCGGGTACCTGAAAAGCACCGGCATGCTCGGGGCCCTGGAACAGCTGGGCTTCTACATTGCCGGTTACGGCTGTACGACCTGCATAGGCAACAGCGGGCCGCTGAAATCTGAAATTGAGGAAGAGATCGATCGCAGGGATTTAGTCGTCGCGTCAGTCCTGAGCGGCAACAGGAACTTCGAGGGCCGTATCCACAGTAAAGTAAGAGCGAACTATCTTGCTTCTCCTATGCTTGTAGTTGCCTACGCACTTGCGGGAAGGATCGATATTGATTTTGAAACCGAGCCGCTCGGCATAGGCGATTCTGGACTGCCTCTATTTCTTAAGGATATCTGGCCCGGTTCCGCTGAAATACAGTCATTAATTACAGCATCGGTTAAAAAGGATATCTTTACTGAAACTTATGCCGTCGTCTTCAACAATAATCCTGTCTGGAACAGCATAAAATCGTCAGGAAGCCAGTGCTATCCATGGGAGGCCGATTCGGCCTACATCCGGGAGCCAGGTTTTTTTGATAATCTTGAAAGAAAGGATACTGTTGAGTCTGTAACCGGAGCAAGAGTTCTTCTGTATCTGGGCGATTCGATAACCACCGACCATATCTCGCCTGCCGGCAGTATCGGCGCCGAAAGCCCGGCTGGTAAATACCTGAGGGCGGCTGGTGTGGAGGTCAAAGATTTCAATTCATACGGCAGCCGGCGCGGAAACCATGAAGTAATGGTCCGGGGAACATTTGCGAACATCAGAATCCGCAACAGGATGACTGACAGGGAAGGCGGCTATACCGTCAACCGGCTCACCGGAAAGACCGAAGCGGTGTTTGATGCAGCGATGGCTTATCGGTCGGCCGGGGTGCCGCTGATAGTACTCGCCGGAAAGGAGTACGGCGCCGGCAGTTCCAGAGACTGGGCCGCAAAGGGAACAAGCCTTCTCGGTGTAAAGGCTGTAATAGCCGAAAGTTATGAAAGGATTCACCGGAGCAATCTTGCCGGAATGGGAGTCCTGCCGCTTGAGTTCGTTCAGGGCGAATCAGCAGGCAGCCTGGGCCTGACCGGATTCGAAACCTTCTATATACAGGGGCTTCCAAAGGGTTTTTCTCCCGGAGAGAAGGTTCTGGTGACGGCTGAAGAGGACGGCGGAAAGACAACGGAATTCAGGGTGAAGGTCCGCCTTGACAGCCGGGCCGAAATTGAATACTACCTTTGCGGCGGAATCCTGCAGAAAGTCCTGCTTGAGATGTGAGAGCAGGTGCTTATTGATACTCAGGAACCCCACGCAATAAAAGATATTGACAATTATGTAAACTGGATATAACAATGATCTTAACAGAAATTACTGTCGCCGGATAAAGCTTTTCCGGTCCTGTTATGCATCCTTTTTAAAAAAGTATTTAAGGAAAGTTTTATTTATGAAAAGATTTCGGACCGCACATCAGAATACCTCTGTCTGTTTCCATAGGTTTTTGTGTTTCATACTTATAGCAGGTTTTTCCGTTCTTTCGCTGCTCTCATGTGAAAACGAACTGATTGGCGAGATTGATTCTCTGCGGTCCTCGGCAATTTCTCCGACGATAGATCTTTCCTACGGCACGGACACCGCCATCAGCCTTGACGGTGATTACGATTTTAATCTTGTGTCTGTCGGCGGTTCCAATGAGATCATTTTCAATATAAAAAACTCGGGCAACAGCACTCTGTCAATTGATTTGATCGGATTGACGCTGGCAAACGGAGCTGACACGGAAGACGGAACATTTTCGATATCAGCTAACCCGGCTGCCGACGTTTCGGTAGGTGAAAGTTCGACCTTTACAATGAACTTTTCACCCAAATCAAAAGGTGAAAAATCCGCTACGGTAACCATACCGACAAACGATTACAATACGCCGGCTTTCAGCTTTACCCTCAGCGGGGAGGGCTGGGAGGTAATCCTCGACACGGTCGATATCAGCGGAATCGGAGAAAATACCGCAACCAGCGGCGGCAGCATTACCGACGCCGGCGGCGGCGAAATCACAGATAGAGGGATCTGCTGGAGTACCAGTCCCTATCCGACAATAACCGATAGCTTCGCGAGCGACGGCGGCCAGGGTACCGGTTCCTACTCTACCCAGATGAAAAATCTGAGCTGCGATACTTACTACTATGTCAGGGCTTATGCCTCTAACGCAGTTTCAACCGGCTACGGACCTCAGGTTTCTTTCCGGACAATGCCGGAAGCTGCTTATAATATTACGGCTACCGCTGTTCCCTACGCGGACGGCAGCGGAAAGCTCGAAGTTGCGTGGGAATCCTCCAACAGTTCGGCAACGGTCTATGATGTTTATTACAGGGAGTTGACTAATGACCCTCCAGCAGCCCCGGGGCTGAGCGACTTGGCAGCGTCCTCCTGTGTTCTTGAGGGCCTAATAAACTATTCGGAATATTTTATATGGGTAATAGCCAGAAACATCAGCGGATCAAGCAGTTTTTCAGTAGCTGGTTCAGGGACGGTGGGCCGGGATTAGTTTAAGTCTGGAGTCAGGGTTTTTTCTGCCGGGGGTTTCAGAAACTATCAATATTGTTGTAACCCCCTCAACCGCCACAAATCAATCAATCAATTGGTATAGCGACAATACTGCCGTCATGAGTGTCGTAGACGGGGTCGTGACAGGCGGCACTACCTCAGCGAATACAATAATCAGAGCTGCCGCCGCAGACTTGCAAGGTGCAGAAGAAGGAACTTGTGTTGTAACAAATCAGGCATACACAGACAAAATGGTCGGCCCCGCTGGAGGAACTTTAATATATGACAAGGGTTCATATTCAAACGGTTGGCGGTATCTTGAATTAGCGACAGATAAAGCCGGTAGTGGTCATGGTTATTTCAATAATAACAATGTGATACAGATAGATGGAGCCATGGATCAGTCTATGGGAGCCGGGAAAGCGAATACCGATGCAATAATTACAGCAATTGGTTCTGGTGAATATTTGGCTATGGACTGCCGCAATTATTCCCAAACCGGTGCATCCGGGATTACTTACTACGATTGGTATATGCCCAGCAGGCAGGAGCTTGATAAGGCTATAAGTCTATACCCGCCTTCAGACTTGTCAAGTTCAGCATATACAGCCTCGACTCAATATCTTGGATATTATCTATATGTTTATATATATAACTATGATGGCGGAGCCTTTCGATTCCCATATATGGGGAACATCACTTGGCCGATTCGGCAGTTTTAATAGGAGGAATCATGAAATCCCGCAAGTTAATTTTAATTGTATTACTGTCCCTGTCGGTTTTCAGCGCCCTTTACGCGCTGGATACATCTGATTCCTCATGGTCGGTAGCTGCGGCTCCTGATTTTTTTCTTCCGATTGTGACTGGA
>QKCC01000310.1 GCA_003245835.1 Spirochaetales bacterium
ACCCCTTCGAAAGAGTTTTCTCACACTCTTTCTCACACTTGGTATTAGAAATAACGCCGGTTTTCCGGTAGTTATTGTAATTCCTTACAATATAAATAAATACGATTCGGGCTGAGTGGATTTGAACCACCGACCCCAAGTCCCCCAGACTTGTACGCTAAACCCCTGCGCTACAGCCCGTATTTGATGAAACACAAGATACCATCTATACACCCTAAATGTCAATAAAATATAGAATTAATCATCTCTTCGGCGGTTACCTTAGCCTGTAGGTCACCGGCATTTTAAGGATTACATCACTCCCCGTATTATGCCCGTACGGAGTGCCAAGGACCCGCTTAACAAGCTCTACGGCGGCCTCATTCAGAATCTCATAAGCACAGCCCTCGTAAACCGCGACATCAAGAAGGTTCCCGTCCGCATCAAGACTTATCTGCAGAATTACCCTGCCCTCGTAGCCCTTTTTACGGGCAGTAAGCGGGTACGAAGAAGCCTTGGCCGAGTCAATCTGCCTCATCAGATCGGCAAACGGGTTCTCTGCCTGCACTGCCGGCGCGCTGCCTGACCGGGCCGCGGTTTCCGACTCTGCGGAGGCTGCGGATGATTCAGCTGATTCCGGCGAGTTTTCTGCTTCCGGCCGGGGTTCAGCGGGAGGAACAGGTTCGGGAGTTTTTTCCGCGGCACGAGGCAGCTCCTGTTTCACAGGCTCAGGCAACGGCGCGGACTCAGGTTCCGCAGGCTTTGTGATTACGGGTTCGGGGGCGGGAGTCTCAGCGGAAGGCTCCGGCGGGCGGGCTTTAACCAGCATCGAAACAGGTATTACCAGAGGCGCCGGCTCCGGCAGAGGGCTGTTGTCGACCCGGATTACAAATATAACGGCTGCATGAATGAGAAGTGAAATAATTAAAAATATCGGGAGCCTTGAAGAGCCGGGCATAATCAGTCGGAAGCTTCACCCTGTTCAACCAGGAACGAAACACCCGGGGCGCCGCTCTTTTTGCAGAGGTCCATTACCCTTACGACGAAACCGAAATCTACCGATTCATCAGCCTCGATAAAGACGGACTGTTCGAGGCTGCCCGAATAAAGTGTGCTCAGCTGTGTTTCAAGCTGATCGAAACCGACGGGATCACCGTTCAGAAACAGTTCCATTTTTTCATTTATTGAGACCACCGCGCTCTGGTCTTCAGGGTTTTCAGCTGCTGCTGATTCAGGCAGGTCCACCGGCACAACAGGACGTGTGACACCCGCGGTAAGCAGAAAGAAGATAAGCAGGATGAAGATCATGTCGAGCATAGGGGTTATGTCAAACCCGCCGCGGCTGCCCCAGGATTCTTCAAATTCCTTAAACTCAATCATTGGTCGGAGCCTCTTGCCCTTCCCTGAGCAGTGTGTTGATCTCTTCGCCGTACATCTTCATGCTGAAGGCCAGGTTCTTTACCCTGTTGCGGTTTATGTGCGCAAATATAAGGCTCGGAATGGCCGTAAACAAACCTGCCACTGTGGTAATCATTGCAACCCAGATTCCGCCTGCAAGCAGCGACGCGTCAATCTGGTTTACCGAACTCAGATCAAGATTGCGGAACGCCTGTACAAGACCGAGGACCGTGCCCGACAGCCCTATGAGCGGCGAGATGCTGCCGATAAGTTCCTGAACGTGAATATACCGTGAAGCCGAGAAGAGAATCCTGTCGCCCTCGAGCGAGATCTCTTTTTCTGCCGCGGCAGAGCTCTTCTCTGAGTTCTTCAGCACCGACGCGATAAGCCTCATCACCGAAGACTCCGATTCCTGCACCAATTTCACGGCATCCGCCTCTCTGCCCGAAAGTACCAGGTCGCGGACCATGCCGGGTCCTTTAGCGCCCTGCCTGTTTCTGAAGAAAAAAATCTCGCGCTCAATAATTACTGCAATAGATACAATCGATAAAACCAGCAGCGGCCACATAAGCGGTCCGCCCTTTAAAAATAATTCAACCATAATTACCTCTTGTCAGAATTCCAGAATACTGACCGCTCCCGGCCCGTCGCCGAGACTGTACGAAGGCCCCTCCGAGTATGCAGCCGATGCAGACCCGCCTGAAACATTCAGGGTCTTCATCGAATCATCCGAATAAAAACTGATGTAAAGTACGTCATCCGCTGAATCAAAAGCAAGCCCGGAATAAAAATCACTCTCGGGGGTGTCTGCGGCGAGCAGCAGTTCCGACGATGAATGCTCAACTGAAAAACCGGCGGTAGACGAACCGTAGATATACGACTGTATGCCCCCGACCCCTGCAAGGTAGACGATCTTTCTGCCCGTATCAACTGATTCGCGGTACCCGCAGGGCGAACCGCCGATATCAAGGCTTGTAACGTATGCCGGGTTATCCGGGTCGGCTGACGGATCGAGTATGATGATTACCCCGTCGTCCGGGTCGGTTCCGGGTTTGACGCCGCCGGCGCTGAAGCCGTCGGGAATATACTCCGCATCGCTGAAGGTCCGGGCGCTGCCGCCGTTGGTTCCGGTACAGACAATGTTCAGAAGCCCGTCAAGCATAAAAACCGACTGCGGGTTCAGACCGTCACCGGGAAAATAATCAACGGCGCCGGCTGCGCTGCGGTACAGATCTTCGAGGTTGATTTCCTTTATAAGCCTGAAATTCAATGCTGCGTCCGAGGCCCCGTCCGTCATCGCGTTCGCATCAAAACCGAAGACGCTTACAGTCGCCTGCCGGAAATAACCCGGCGCGCGGACTTCGTTTCCGGAACCGGCAGGGTATTCCGCAAGGGAACCGTCTGCTTCGGTAAGCCGTATGGAAGCATCATAGCGCACGTTTCCGACGTAGAGCCGCGAGTCCGCCCCGTTCACAAACACAGCGCCGCTGCTGCTGCCCCTCTTTTTGTTGTCGCCGACAGCGTTTAAAGCCGTTGCCGCTACAGTCGATTCGGTATTGGCGGCGCCTGAAAGGTCGACAGCAGTCCAGCTGTCCGCGAATGAATAGTCGGTCGACGGCGAGGCAAGGTTGACCGGCTGCACCTGGTCGGTGCCGAAGCCCGGGCAGAATACCCAGGACGTACCCGGAACCGGGATAAAAGCAATCGGGTTGTACCCGTTCTTAAAATAATGCCTGCCGGCGTCGATATAATCCAGGGTTAGTTTGTCGTATGTTTCAATGCTGTTCTGGCCTGAAAGAAGCACATGAATATAATCCCAGTTAACAATTAAATCGGAGGGTATTGCTGTGTTTGAACCGCTGTAACCGACAAGCTGAATATGGTTATAGACCTTCTGCCCCGCCGGGTCCACCGCGCTCAAACTCTCGGCATCGGCATTAATTACAAACACCGCCTTAGAAAGTCCGGCGCTCATATACGCCTGGTAATCGGTAGCAGTCTCGGGAGGGCACGAGGTAAACGTAAGCGCTGTTGCGGCAAAGGCCGTCAGTTTAAGCAGTTTTTTCATCATATGCTGAACACTCCTTTAATGCTCCATTCAAGCCCCGGAACGGGATACCCGAGCCGGTCGATGTAGTCCAGGTTCAGCAGGTTGTCGCCGGAAACAGAGAGCCTGAAAAAGCTGCTGAACATATATTCGGCAGAGACTGAGAGCAGAAAAACCGGATCGATATACTTCGTATTGGAATTATTCAGAAACCTGTAGCCGAGGTAACTGCCGGAAACTTCAAACGAAAAAACATCCGGCAGCTGAATAAGCGCTGACAGGCTGCCCGAATGCTCGGGCCGGTAGGCAAGCTGCCTTCCGTAATTAACCGATGTGCTGTCCGCGTCGACAGTCCTGAGCCAGTTGTACACAAAAACAAGGTCAAGCGATGCCGGGCCTATAAGCTCCCTGAACCCGAGGCTGCCCGAAAGCTCGGCCCCGCTGCTGCGGACATAGCCGACATTCAACGGCCTCCATATTCCGCCTGCCGACGGAATCCATTGGATCAGGTCTTCGAGCAGGCTGAAGAAGCCGACGGCTTCGGCCGAGAAGCTGAACCCGCTCTGCTCATCCGCACTGCTGTAGAAAACACCGCCGTCAAAGTTGAGGCTTCGCTCAGGCCGGAGATCAGGGTTTCCGGCTGCCAGTGAGCCCGACGGCCAGAACAGGTCTCTGAAAGACGGGTTCTTCTGCGCAGTACCGATGTTGAACTTCAGGTACAGCGGGCCCTCTTCAAACTCGGTCCGCAACGGCGACCAGCCCGCCGCAGCCGACCAGTTTACTCCGAGATTAGATGAAGGTTCGAGCGAGGCATAATCATTCAGGGCCCAGCTGACCCCTGCGGCAGGTATAAAATCAAACTGCCCCAGGATTACATCAGACCGGACTTTAAAATCCGCCCCGTGCCTTAAGGCTGAACCGTCGACAGCCGATCCGGAATTATCAGTCAGCGCTGTTGAATACAGGTAATCAAAGAGATAGGACGCGTCTGCTGATACCGTAAGAAGCGCGTCACCTGCTTCAAAATCAGTGTTCCAGCCGGCTGATAATGAAAGCGAATTATCATCGTTGATGTCGTCGGTATTATCAGCGGGATTTGTGTAGCGGCTGTACCTGTACGCGTAGTCGGCCGATAGGCTGTAATTTCCAAGCGGGCTTTCAGGCAGACTCAAATCAGCACCGCCGCCTGCCCTTATATTCATTATACGCGCTTCGGGCGTCAGGAACTCCATCAAGCCCGGGGAACCGCGCTCTGATGCGAAGCCGCTTGCAGCAATAAG
>QKCC01000102.1 GCA_003245835.1 Spirochaetales bacterium
TACATATCAGTGACAGCGGCTTTTCGGAGCACGGAACAACCTCCCCCTGATTTTTTCTGAAGTTCCTGCTGCATCCGTCAGTGCCGGAGATCCTTATCATCTTCTTGAAATACCTAATATCCGGACTTATATCAACGGTTATTGCAATACACCATATGTGATCGAGTAGGTGATGGATAAACATACAGGAAGAATTCCCTTTAATGGAGATCGCCCTGTGGATCCATTCTGCGGAATGTGGGATACTCGGGTATGAGAATTTATGATCAGCGGACCTGCGGTCTAAGCAGCCCGCTCGGAATCGGTATAGATGATATTTATTTTTCATGTAAGACAGACGGTTCTGCTGATCTGCTTTTTAAGCTCTATTCCGCGAACAGTGATCTGCTTCATTCGGAAAAAATTTCATGGGCTGATCTTTCCTGTTTCAGGCCGGCATATGGCTGGGAATACGGAACGGTGTATTCTTGGAGAATGGAAGCTGAGGAAGCCGGGTCCGAAGTGCAGCAGTTTGAAACCGCAGTTCGCCTGAGTGCACCTGTTATTACATCTATCGAGGATATTCCATGCCCCGTTTTCATGAGAGTTTTCCGCCTTCCCGAATTGGGCCGAACAGCAGTCAGGTCGGCAAGACTGTACATTTCAGGCCTGGGTCTGTACAGAGCTTTTCTTAACGGAGAAAAGATCGGTGATGATTACCTTGCCCCCTTCTTTAACGACTATGATTCATACGTCCGTTACCAAACCTATGATGTTAAAAAACTTTTATGTGAAGAAAACAAATTAGAGGTATTTACCGGTGACGGCTGGTATAAGGGACGTTTTGGTATTGACGGCCATGGAGGCGATACCTGGGGTGATTCCTATTATATTTCTGCACTCCTAAGAATTACTGACGTGCATGGCGCAGTTACTGATATTGTTACAGATGAATCATGGAAGGCCGCACAGTCGGTTGTCAGGGCGACATCAATCTATGACGGTGAAACCAGGGACGATACCTTCAGCCGTGACGCACCTGTTGACTGCGTAATATCAGAGAAGGCGTTTCGTTTTATTCCTGATTTCACCCATCCTGTCCGTGTAAAGCATGAATTGAAACCCGCTTTGTATGTCTCCCCCCTGGGTGAGAACATTCTTGATTTCGGCCAGAATATGGTCGGTTTCTGCAGATTCCGTAATTTTCTTGCAGAGGGCGAAGAACTCTGCCTTCAGTACGGCGAGGTCCTTCAGGATGAATGCTTTTACAGGGATAACCTGCGGTCCGCAAAAGCGGAATACCGTTATACATCGGACGGAACAGAAAAAGAAATTGAACCCTGGTTTACTTTCTTCGGGTTCCGTTATGTAAAAGTATCAGGTCCGAAACATATAAATTCTGATGATTTTACCGGCGTGGTACTGTATTCCGATCTCAGGCAGACTGCTGAGTTTACTTCCGGCAGTCCAATGCTTAACCGGCTTGTGCAGAATACACTCTGGAGCCAGCGCGGCAATTTTCTGGATGTTCCGACCGACTGCCCCCAGCGCGATGAACGGCTCGGCTGGACGGCGGACACCCAGGTTTTTGTGAATACTGGCTGCTATAATATGGACTGTCTCAGTTTCTATAAAAAGTATATGCGCGACCTCCGTTACGAACAGGAAACCTATTACAACGGTGACCTTCCGATGTATGCGCCCTCACTTAAGGGCGCAGCAGGCAACGGGGGCGCTGTCTGGGCGGATGCCGGGGTAATTATTCCCTGGAACGTTTACATGGCTTACGGCGACAGGAAACTTCTGGCTGAAAATTATCAGATGATGAAGGATTACATTCACACGCTGGTTCAGCGGGACAATGAAGACGGCGGCAGGCATATAATAAGATCCGGGTTTACATTCGGTGACTGGCTCGCAGCAGACGGTATATGTGATCAGTCCATGATCGGCGGAACTGAAGATGTATTCATCAAAACTGCATATTATTACGGGGCTGCAGAGATTCTGTCGAATGCAGCTGAAGCTCTTGGACTTGAAGATGATCATAAAAAGTACCTCGAGCTGTCCGGGAAAATAAAATCAGCAGCCATCGAAGAATACTTTACCCCGACCGGAAGGTTTGCCCTGGACACGCAGACCTCGTATATCCTTGCCCTGAAGTTCGGTTTGTATCCGGATAAAGAAAGAATCCTGGCCGCGTTCAGGGAACGGTTAAGAAGGGACCTTTTCAAGATGAAAAGCGGCTTCACAGGAACTCCATTGATGCTGCCGGTCCTCTTTGAAAACGGAATGGCCGAGGAGGCCTACAGGATTCTCTTCAATGAAGAACCGCCCGGCTGGATGTATGCCGTCAAAATGGGCGCTACAACAATCTGGGAACGGTGGAATTCAATTCTACCCGACGGCAGGATCAGCGGAATCCATATGAACTCACTGAACCACTACGCCTACGGTTCCGTCTGTGAAGCAGTCTATGCTAATATTGCAGGATTAAAACCGGCAGTACCCGGCTGGGGCGGAGCCGTTATTGCTCCGGAACCAAACCACCGGTTGAAATCGGCATCGGTGCGTTTTGATTCACCGAAGGGTATGTATTCCGTTCTTTGGGAGATCAACGATTCCGGTGAAATACTGTTAAAAGCGGAAGTCCCTGCAGGCTGTTACGCCGAAATCAGGCTGCCGTCGCATCCTGAAAAAACTATAATCAGAAAGGACGGCGGTCATCATGAATTCATTTACAGGCCGGAAGCAGACTACCTGCATCCCTTCTCTGAAAACTCGCTGATGCTCGATATTCTGAACAACCCGGAAGCCCGTGAAATTTTCAGGGAAGAGCTTCCTGCTGCATTTGCAATTGTGACGGGCGAAATAAAAGATTTTATGCCTAACCCGCTTATTTCATTGTCGTTTATCGAAATATTTAAAGCGAGCATTGATGATGTTGTTCGAACCGGCAAACGCCTCACGGCAATCAGGGTGTGAGGTAAATGAGAAAAATTTTTTAAGCGGGTTTTTTGGGCCTCGAAGATACAATAATTCATACAGGTAAATCAGATTATTCGGCTGTAGACTGCCGGAAGATCTCAATCTGTTAACAATCTATCCCTCTACGGCGTCGGTAAGTCCTTCAATATTCAATATATTAATCATGTTTTTTTTAACCTCAATTAATCCATCTGATTCAAGGGTATGCAATTCTTTACTCAGGGCGGATCTTGAGAGGTTGAGATAATTTGCGAGTGTTTCCATGTTGAATGAAAAATTATAAGTAACAGTCTTTCGTTTATGGGCAATTTGAATAAGAAAAAGACAGATGCGATCTTTAGCTTTCTGATATTTCAGAATATAGCCGTGGTAAATGAAGTATTCAGATTTTTTACCGAAATACTTGAGCACTGCATCTTTCAGGGGTAAAAAGGTATTCATAAGTTCAAGGAAAATCTTACTTGGGATACTAATCAACGTAGCGTCCTTTTCTACTTTGATTAGTGCGGTTAATCTGCTTCCTGTTACGCTTTCAAGACAGCCGAAGATTTCCCCTTCCGCAAATATGTGGTGGATTAACTCTTTTCCGTCCGGGGTGTATTGGACAGATTTCAGAACACCTTTCTGAATCAATAGAATATGATCTACCGTATCATTTTCATCAAGGATGACAGACTTTTGGTCAGCCTGCCTTTTTGTCATATAAGGCTTTAAATAGAAGATAACAGTATCTAATGTGTTTTTATCAAGCTCTGAGAAAAGTTCGAAGTTCTCAAATCTGTAGTTAATCAACACCTGTAATCCTCCTGAAAACTTTTAGGATATGTATTTTTGATAACATTTTATTCTGTTTTATACCTGCTTTGCGAGCAGTAATAACAGCATATGTCTTGTCATTAACATACCTGTAAAAGATATTAACTTACAATCCTTCTAAAATCAAATCAATCTTATTAGTAAGGAGAGATATATATGGCAACAAAAACAAGTTTTGTAGGGTGGCCTAATTTTGAAGAATTGAAAGAAATGTTTAAAGAACATTTCATTATGGAAAGACGTGAAGACGGTGTTGTTCTTGTCAGAATGCATACTCAGGGTGAATCACAGCTTTGGAGTATGGAGCTCCATGATGCTATCGGTAAAATGTGGAGACTGCTTGGGACTGACCGTGAAACAGAATGTATTATTTTCACCGGGACTGGTGAAAACTGGATCAGTGTTTTCGAACCTGAAAGCTGGGCCCCGGAAAAAACAGATCCTGAAGCAACCCGATATGACCATATGTTTATTGACGGCAGGAGAATGCTGATTGCGTTGGTTCAGGATGTAGAGGTTCCAACCATCGGAGCAATGGTAGGCAGGGGAGGCCATTCCGAGCTTGCTCTGATGTGTGATATCTGTATTATGGCCGAAGATTCTGTAATTTCAGATCCTCACTACGCATATGGGATTGTTCCCGGCGACGGTATTCACAGCTGCTTTTTCGAGCTGATGGGAACCAGAAGGGCTGTCTATGCAATGTTCATGAACCAGATGATGGATGCATACACATGCCTCGAGTACGGTATGGTAAGCGAAGTAGTTCCCCGGGACAAGATTATTGACCGGGCTTATGAGATTGCAGATGTAATCATGGCTCAGCATAGAACAATCAGACGACTTACTGCCCAGGTTGCCAGAAGACCATGGAAGCAGAGAATTGTAGATGATCTTGATATGACATTCGGAACAGAGATGTTCGGTGATTTCTGTAATACTTCAGTACTTCATTCTGATCTTGATTCAAGAGCGATGTATCAGGAAGCTTACGAAAAAGCTATGGCCAAGCAGGCTGCAAAGAAAAAATAAACTGTGTTTTATCAGGTGCGAACAATTTTTTTATTTTCAAGGATAGTCCACCTATTTTTTGAGTTCGCACCTGTTTCCGTTTGAATATACCCTGTGAGGATTATAAATATGAAAGAACAAGGAATATTGTCAGTTGAAAGTGAGAATATATTTCCGGTAATAAAAAAATGGCTGTATCCCCAAAAAGATGTTTTTGCAAGAGAACTTATTTCGAATGCAGCCGATGCTGTTTCAAAACTTAAAAAACTGTCTGCTATAGGTGAATATACCGGAAAACCAACGGATTTTAAAATTGAAATAGAAATCGATAAAATGAACTCGTCTATAACTATCACTGATAACGGTCTTGGTTTGGATGCCGCTGAAGTTGAAAAGTACATCAACCAAATTGCGTTTTCAGGTGCAAATGAATTCCTTGGCAAATATAAAGATAAACCCGGTGATGAGCAGATCATCGGGCACTTCGGTCTCGGTTTCTATTCTGCATTCATGGTAGCCGATAAGGTTACCATAAACAGCCTCTCATATAAAAATAATGCTGAAAGTATTTTTTGGCAGTGTGACTCCGGCATGAATTTTACTATTACGAAAGGAGCACGCAGCTCTGTTGGTACGGATGTAACGCTTCATGTTTCACCTGCATCTGAATATTTAAATCCTGTTGCTCTTGAGAAGACTGTTCGAAAATATTTCCGTTTTTTTGCTCTGCCGATATTGATTAAGTATCTTGGTGAAGAAAATGATAAGTACCTGGGATACGGGACCAGAAGAATAAATGATATTGAGCCCCTCTGGAACAGAAACCCTGCAGATTGTACAAGGGAAGATTACCTGGCGTTCTATACTTCGGTATTTGAAAAAAGTTCTGAGCCTGTTTTGTGGGTTCACCTCTATAATCCCTCTCTTGGTTTGCGGGGGATCGTTTATTTCAGAGACAGAGACAGTATGGAAAGATCTCTTGATGGAACGATGCACCTTTATAGCAATCAGGTATTTGTAAATGATGCTGCAAAAGGGATTATCCCTGAATTCCTTTTTTTTCAGGATGGAATTATAGATTGTCAGAAGCTGCCGCTTATGGTCTCCAGGTCAGATTTGCAGAACGATGAATCTGTTCATGAAATAACAAAATATATTACTGAGCAGATTGCTTATAAAATAGTAGGCACCTTTCAGCTTGAAAGAGAATATTATGAAAAAATATGGGAAGATCTGAATCCTTTTGTTAAATTCAGCTGTCTGAAGGATAAATATTTCAGCAGTTTTGTTGATAAGACGATTCTGTTCAGAAATCTGTCCGGTAAATATAAAACGTTGAATGAATATCTGGAAGCAGATAACAACTTCGACCCAGAAACAAAAATATATTATGTAACTGATGAAATACAGCAAGCGCATTATATAAGTATATTCAGGGATGCCGGAATAGATGCTTTATTTTTGACGCATGTGGTAGATCAGCCTTATATTCAGAAACAGGAATTGAAGCGAGAGAAGGTAAATTTTTGCCGTATTGATACTGATTTTTTTGAGCGCCTTGAAGATGAGGATGCCACAAGATCCCTGAGCGATGAAGAAAGACTTGAGAATCTATTTTCAGAGATTCTGGAAGCCCATTATCTGAATATAAAAATTTCGTATCTTAAAATAAGCAACGTTTCTTCCTTAATAACAGCTGATGAAGAAATCCGTAGAATAAAAGGTACTCTTGATTTATATGCTGCAAAGGGTGTTGATGTTTCAAAACTCGGTATCAATTCAGAAGAGATGCGGGACACTTTAATGCTCAACATGAATAATCCTGTTATCCGCTTCCTTCTTGATATTGACGATCCAGAACTTTCGAACCAATTATGCCTTCACCTATTTGACCTTGCACGGCTGGCGCAGGAAACACTCGAAGCATCTGAAATGGATGAGTTTATTAAGAGGAGCAACAGGTTTCTTGGGATGATCGTAAAAAGGGAGTATTCACTATGAAGAATAAATTGATAGACATCAATGAAGTGAAGCACATGCTTAAAGATGACATGACGATTATGATCGGCGGATTTGCTTCAGTGGGTGTGCCGGAAACTCTTATAGACGTTTTAGTAAAAAGCGAGGTGAAGAATCTTACACTTATCTCGAATGACTCCACACATCCTGGGTATGGATTATCAAAAATTATTGCGACGGGGCAGGTAAAGAAATTAATTGCCTCGCATATCGGAATGAATCCGCAAACAGGTGAAAAGTATAATGATGGTTCATTGGAGGTTGAGCTGGTGCCGCAGGGGACTCTTGCTGAAAGAATACGGGCTGCAGGGTCCGGTCTCGGCGGAGTTTTAACCCAAACAGGTTTAGGTACTGAAGTAGCTGAAGCCAAAGATGTGATAACTGTTCAGGGTAAAGACTATTTGCTTGAGTATCCTCTTAAAGCAGATTTAGCACTCATCTATGCTTCAACCGGTGATACTTTCGGTAATTTAATCTATAAGGGGACTACTCAGAATTTTAATCCTTTAATGGCGCTTGCTGCGGATATTGTGGTAGCGGAGCTTGAGGAACTTGTCGAAATTGGTAAATTAGAACCTGAGAATATTAGAACGCCGGGCATATTGGTTGACTATGTTGTAAAAGGTGAAATACATGGATGAAAATGAAAAGAGGGAAATTATTGCGGGTCGTATAGCCAAAGAAATTAATGATGGAGATGTTGTTAATCTTGGAATTGGTTTGCCTGAAATGGTAGCTGACTATATCGATCCTGAAATAGATGTTGTTTTTCAGGCAGAGAACGGAATCCTTATGATGGGCGGAAAAGCTGAACCCGGAAAGGAAAATAAAAATATAATTAATGCTGGCTGTAAACATGTAACGGTACGTACCGGTGCGAGCTTTTTTGACAGCTCTACATCATTCAGTCTTATTCGGGGCGGTCATGTTGATGTTACTGTTCTCGGTGTACTCGAAGTTGACAGAAGAGGAAGTTTTGCGAGCCATAAAATTCCGGGGAAAAAGGTCCCCGGAATGGGCGGAGCAATGGACCTTGTTTCAGGAGCGCGAAGAGTAATTATCGCGACTACACATAACAAAAAGAACGGTACAAATACCATTGTCGAAAAATTGTCATTACCTGCTACTGCAATAGCTAAGGCAGATTTAATTGTCACTGAGCTTGCAGTGTTCAGCATAGGTGAAAATGGTTTGATTCTTGAAGAAATCGACTCAAGTACGAATATCACCGACCTATATACGTTCACTGGCTGTTCTTTTGAGGTAAGCCAGGATTTAAAAACGTACGGTTTTTAAAAGCTAAAGATAGGAGTTTTATAATGAGTGCAAAAGTAATAATAACCGCAGCATTGACCGGCGCTGTAACACCAAAAGAGAAGAATCCTCATATTCCGCTCACACCGGAAGAAATTGCAAAAGATGCATACGATTGCTGGAAAGCTGGTGCCTCGGTGGTCCATATACATATGCGTGATGAGAATGGTATTGGGACAATGGATGCTGAAAGATTTGAAAAAACAGCGAAGCTGATAAGTGATCGTTGTGATGTGGTTATTAACATGACGACCTCGGGAGATCATAGGGCAACTGATGATCAGCGAATGCTTCACATTGAAAAGCTGGCCCCGGAAATGGCTTCCTTTGATGCCGGCTCATTCAACTGGATGCCCGCAGGCGTTTTTATGAATTCACCTCAGTTTCTTGAAAAATTAGGCAGGTTGATGATGGAAAAGAATGTTAAGCCTGAAATAGAAGTTTTTGACAGCGGTATGATGGATATTGCAAATTACTACGTTGAAAAGGGAGTTATAAAGGCACCTCTGCATTATCAGTTTGTACTTGGAGTTCTCGGTGGTATGAGCGCTTCCGTCAAGAATCTTGTATATCTGCTTGATAAGCTTCCACAGGGTTCTACCTGGAGTGCTTTTGGTGTCGGTTCTGGACATCTGCCGATATTGATGGCATCACTGGGAATGGGCGGACACATCAGGGTTGGCCTTGAAGATAATATATATTTTTCAAAAGGCGTACTCGCAAGTAATGTTTCTCTGGTTGAGAGGGCGGTGCGTATAATTAAAGAAGCCGACAAGATACCAGCTACTCCTGCGGATACAAGACAAATACTTGGTCTGAAAGGCTTTGGTAAATAAGGAGTCATATTTATGAGAGAAGCAGTAATAGTTGCAGCAGCCAGAACCCCGGTTGGAAGATGCCGCGGTGCATTGGCTCCTGTTCCGGTAGAAGAACTTGGAGCAATTGCATGCAAAGAAGCAGTTAAACGGAGCGGAGTAGATCTGAAAGAGATTGATGAGGTTATCTTCAGTAACCTTATGGGGCACAATATAAATAATATGGGAAGAATGGTTGCCCTTCAGGCAGGTCTTCCTATGACCGTTCCCGGCATTTCGCTTGACAGACAGTGCGGTGCGTCCTTAACAGGATTTGCATATGCTTCAATGGCGATTCAGACTGGTTTTGCAGATGTAATAGTTGCAGGCGGAGTTGAGAGTGATTCCAGAAGAACCTATACTATGGACAAACCCACAGCTCCTTACCAGGTAATGCCGCCGCAGTGGTCTAACATTGTTACATGTCCGCCCGAATTCGGACAGGATTCAATGGTCGAGACAGCAGACAACCTGGCTGAGAAATATGGTCTCACACGTGAAGAATGCGATGCTTTTGCTGAAGAAAGTCATAAAAGGGCCGCCGCAGCTCAGAAAGCCGGTTATTTTGACAGCCAGATTGTGCCTGTTGAAGTCAAAGAAAGAGAGGGCAGCTATATTGTTGATAAAGATGAATGTGTTCGCCCTGATTCAACTGTTGAAACCCTCGGGAAGCTTAGAACAGTGCAGAACGGCGGTGCAATAGCGCTTGGTCATCCGCTTGCAGGAACAGGCGCCGTTCTTCTTACAAAAATGCTTTACGAACTTAAACGCCGCGATCTTTCTACGGGTCTTGTTACTTTCTGCTGCGGCGGCGGTATGGGTGTTTCGGTAGTAATCGAAAGATAATAAATAATATATAGGAGTGAAACTTTTATGGAAAAAGAAATAGCAGGTTTCTTAAAACACATTATTGCAGCTTTTGAGAAACATTTGGAAAAAGTTTTTGTTGAGAGTAAATATTTCCCCAGCTAAGTTGATTGATGAATTACAAGCCTATTTGAGTTTTTTAGTCGATGTATAGTGCTGATATACATCGATTTTTTTTATTTAAATAAATCTTACTGGTTCTTAGTGAACGAGAGACGGAGAAAATCGGACAAATAAAAATGTTTTTTAAAATACATTTTTATTATAAAAAACCGTTTAATGGTGTCACTGCAAATTAATGATGTCTTTATTCTGACATACGTGTGGGTTGCGATTTGATATGTTTCTTCCAATAATACCGTGAAGGTATGATGATGAGGTTTTATGAAGAACTCAATTAATATCAGGAGGAAGTAAACATGAGTTTAAGCAGTCAGGAAACTTCGGTAGCCGGAGGGGTTACCAAAGATCAAAAAAGTAATTTTGGATTTAAGGGATGGATGCTTGTTCTTTTCGGGGTGATTCTTTTTTTTCTGGGAGGCGGAGCTGTAAACGACAGTATGAATATCGTTGTCCCTTCATTCGCCACGCAATATGGTTTTAATCCGGGAGTGTTGAGCTCTCTGGGAACTTTAGGCGGAATAATCGGAATCCTCGGTGCTATTATTATGGCATGGATAAATAATAAAATCGGACCCAAAAAAACTATTGCAATCAATCTTATTCTTGGTGCCGCAGCAATGTTTCTTTGGGGCAATTCTGATTCCTTATTTAAGTATGCACTGTCGCTTGTATTAATAAATACCGCAATGAATGGTTTTCTGCAGATTGGTTTGTCCTGCCTCGCTGCAAATTGGTTCCCGACAAAGAAGGGGCTTGCCATCGGATGGATGACTGTTGGTGCAAATCTTTCAACTGCTTTATACATAATTATTTTCAGCGGAATAATGTCGTCCTATGGTTTGAGAGGATCCTTTTATTTTTTCGGAATCATTTATTGCTTAATGTTTTTTCTGACTCTCTTGTTTGTTAAAAATAATCCTGAAGATGCAGGAGCATATCCTGATAATGATAAAACAATTACCAAAGAACAGGCGGAGAAACTGTTTAAACTTGGTCAGGCGTATTCCAAAACAAGTCCCTGGACTACAAAAGCCCTGTTGTCAAACAGAACTGTATGGTTTGTGTGTATAGCATTCGGAATAGTTATCATGATGACATTTGGAATGATAAGTCAACTCGTACCAGCTATAATGTCATACGGTTATGAACAACCATATGCAATAGCAATGATGACGGTAGCTGCAATTATCGGTATGGTTTTCAGTGTGCTGTTTGGAATGCTTGATTCAAAGATCGGGACAAAGAAAACTTCGCTGGTGCTCTATATTTGGGCAGTAGTTGCAATCGCTTTCATGCTGATACCCGGGAAGTGGACAATATTTCCATCCGTATTTTTCATAGGCGGATTTATCGGTGCAAGCAATAATCTTTTGCCCTCGATTGTAATTACTCTGTTCGGACGGTATGATTTTGATAAAGCATGGGCGGTAATCTATCCTGTCCTTTCTTTCATACGCTCTTTAGGTTTTATTGCTACCGGAACCTTGGCTGCTGTTACCGGAGGATTTACCGTACCATATATAGTTCTTCTTGTATGCGCGGTCATTGGATTCTTTCTTGTTCTGAGTATTGATGACAGATGTATTGGTCGAAATTTTGTATCGGAAGAAGATCTGGATATATAGCATCCTGCTGTTGAAATTAAAATTATATTTTAAATATTTAACAAGTCTCTATTGTCATAGAGACTTGTTAGTAAAAACCTTTCAGCATTTTTTATTACGATGAGGATTAAATAATAATGGCAACTACTTACAATAAAAAACGGTGGTTTATGCTTGGAATAAGTATAATTATCTGTATTTTTTCCGGAATAGGTTATGCATGGTCTGTTTTTCAAAAACCGCTTGTCGCAAAGTTCGGATGGACTAATTCTGATGTTGCGTTGGCTTACTCCATTCAGATAGGTATAGGAGTGTTGGTTCCATTTTTTGGTAAACTTCAGGACTTGCTGAAAACCCGCTGGATAATACTGGCAGGTGCCCTTTGCTATGGTTCAGGTTTAATTCTTACCGGCTTCAGCGAGTCCTTATTTTCGCTCTATATCGGATTCGGCCTGCTCGGCGGCATAGGTATTGCGATTATCTACACAACCTGCATGAGTTTTATGGTAAAGATTTTTGCCGATAAACGGGGCATGATTTCAGGTATACTGGCAGCCAGTTTTGGTATGGGCGCTGTAATCTGGGCTCCTATTGGTGCGAATCTGATAATCAGCAATGGTATCGGTTCGGCTTTTAAAATTCTTGGTGTACTTCTTGGAGGTGTAGTTTTGCTGGCGTCTTTATTTTTACAGAATCCTCCTAAAGATTATTCTGTATCAGGCACGATCTCTGCGGTTGATAAGAAGTCGAATGCACCGAAAGTTATTGATCTAAAATGGCAGCAGATGCTTGTCTCTCCGCTATTTTATATTGTTTTGCCGCTTTTTATAGCCGGAGCAATATCAGGCTTGATGCTGATGGGATTTGCATCACCGATTGCCCAGAACTCACTCGGAATGACCGCGCAAAGAGCTTCGTTTATTGTAAGTATAATTGCTATTTGCAATACACTCGGACGGCTTTCCTGGGGGACTTTATCGGATCGTTTCGGGAGGAAACCAGTCTTAATCGTATTATTCAGTATAAGCATCACCTCATTTTTAATGCTTTCTTTCCTGGAGCTAAATCAAATTATCCTGTTCTCACTTTTCCTGGTTGGTTTTTGCTACGGAGGTTATGTTGCTTTGATGGCTCCTCTGACTGCAGATTTATTCGGGACTAAATACCTGAATGTAAATTACGGTTTTGTCTACATAGCATATCCGTTTGCCGGTCTTATAGGACCGCGGCTTGCGGGCTATGCAAGTGATAAAAATAATGGTGATTTTACTTTTGCATTTTTTATGGCTGGAACTATTGCTGTTCTGGGGCTTATTTTAGCAATTATTTTGACTATAATTCAGAGAAGAAAAACGGAAAAAATCCGGAGGTAATCCGATGAAAGGGAAGAAAATATTTGTCATAAATAACGGTTCCACTTCGTGCAGAATTGCCCTGTTTGAGGACGGGGAGCTTAAGGTAAAAGAAGAACTTTTTATTGATTCAGATTTGATTCGCGATATGAAGCTCATCGTCGATCAGCTTGCTATGCGCACCGGAATGGTGAAAGATTTTCTTCTGAAAGAAAATATTAATCCTTCAGCATTTGATATTATTGTCGCAAGAGGCGGGACCATTCCGCCCTGTAAGGCCGGAGCATATGCAGTAAATGACCTGATGCTGAATACCCTGCTGTATGCGCCTATGGCTCAGCATGCAAGTTCACTTTCCTGCATGATTGGTTATGAGCTCGGCAAACCATTTAATATACCGGTAATAATCTACGATGCCCCGGGTTCCGATGAATTTGATCCGAAAGCAAAAATAACCGGATTGCCAGAAGTATCGATAGTGCCCGTGAGTCATGTCCTGAACAGCCGGAAAGTCGCGAGGGATGTTTCAGAGTTATTGAACATAGAATATGAGGAATGCAATTTTATAGTGGCGCATCTGGGCGGAGGAATTTCAATAAACGTTCACATGCACGGCAGGATTGTAGACTCTGTCTATGATGATATGGGGCCGATGTCCCCGCAGCGGGCAGGTCGTATTCCAACGCGGTTCATGACTAAACTCTGCTACAGCGGAAAATATACCGAACAGGAAATGAAACGGCATCTGTCCGGGGAGGGCGGATTGACTGCCTGGTTCGGCACGCAGGACCTTCGAAAGATAGAGGCGCTCATAGACAATGGAGACGAAAAAGCAAAGCTTGTTTATGAAGCGATGACCTATCAGATAGCCAAGGGTATAGGCGAACTTGCGCCGGTTGTCAAAGGCAGGGTTGATGCAGTCATTCTGACAGGGGGGTGTGCCTGGAGTGAACGGTTTACAAGTCAGATTGTTGACCGAGTATCATACCTTGGACCCGTCAGGATAATACCCGGTGAAAGAGAAATGGAAGCCCTGGCTTTAGGCGGATTGAGGGTGCTCGAAGATCTTGAACCAGCCAAAGAGTATGACATTTTACCTCCGGGATATGACAGCCTGCAATCCTTTTACAGTAAGTTCAATATAGAAGGATAGCTGCATGAATCTCAAGGATATCAATTGTTGTATTAATGACAAAATAAATAAAATAAAACCGCCATATGTATCTGACGAAGAGAAAAGCAAAATTAGTATGCTGAAGAATCTGGTCAGGAATTATGCTGTATGAGGAGGACCGATAAGAAATTCTGTCTTTGTGTCTATTAATGTATTCCAATATTTCTTATGGTTTTCCGGAATTTAGTTTATAATATGTCCGTCTGGAAAACTGAAGCCGGGGGTATGAAATGTTTCTTCAGAAGACGAAAACTCTTGAAAAGGATATCGAGAAGTTACTTAATAAGATACTGAAGCTGGGACTTGTTCTGAAAGAGGCGGCAATCGCTTATTTCGGAGGGGATTTAGTCAGTTTTATGCACTATGTCAAGGAGAGCGACAGGCTCGAATCGGATGTTGATCACATCAGAAAAGATATAGAGCTGAGCCTGTACAGCAATATGCTGATTCCTGATTCACGGGGCGACGTATTCAGAATTCTTGAATCGCTTGATGATGTCGCCGACTGTATAGAAAGAGTCCTTCTTGAATATGATATTGAGCGGCCGCGGTTCCCCGACGATGTTGTCAGCGATATGCTTAAGGTGGCGGATCTAAGCTGCAGCTGCATCGAAAAGCTCGTTCAGGCAGTAACTGCGTTTTTTATCAGTTCGGAAAAAACCACCGGTTATATACAGGAAGTAAAGTTCTATGAAAGTGAAATCGACAGATATGAAGAATCGATAACCCGCCGTATTTTCACCGGACTTCCGGAGGAGAACCTCGCGCAGAAGATCCAGCTGCGGTACTTTATTTCAAATACCGGGGACATTTCCGATTTTGCCGAGGATGTTTGTGAGAGCCTCGCTATCTCAATTGTAAAACGCAGTATTTAGGGGAACCGGATGGCGGCTGTTTTATTCTACCTTTCAAGCGGTCTGTTTCTTGGATGGTCTCTCGGCGCGAATGATGCTGCGAATGTGTTCGGTACGGCAGTGGGCTCAAGGATGATCAGGTTCCGGACTGCTGCCGTTATATGCAGCATCTTTGTAATAATCGGTGCGGTCACAAGCGGAGCCGGGGCCAGCCATACCCTCGGAAAACTCGGCTCGATCAGCAGTCTCGGCGGTGCCTTTACGGTTGCCCTGTCCGCGGCGGTGTCGGTATTCCTGATGACAAGAACCGGGCTTCCGGTTTCCACCTCACAGGCAATAGTCGGCGGAATCATCGGGTGGAACTTTTTTGCACGGCAGCAGACGGAAGCCGAAGTTATCAGAAAGATTGTGCTGACATGGGTACTGTGCCCTGTACTTGCATGTTTGTTCGCAGTCGTCATTTATTTTATTGTAAGGAAGCTGATCAGGGGATTACCGATCCATATCTTCCGTCTTGACGTCTATACCCGCTGGGGACTCATCATCGCCGGTGCGTTCGGTTCTTTCAGTCTGGGAGCAAATAATATAGCCAATGTAATGGGCGTTTTTGTTCCGTCAGCTCCCTTCAAGGACCTCGCGATTGGCGGTCCTTTTATTCTTACCAGTGCCCAGCAGCTGTTTTTTATCGGTGCAATTGCAATAGGCGTCGGGGTCTTCACGTATTCAAAGCGTGTGATGGGCACCGTGGGTACGAATATCTTCAGGCTTTCGCCGGTTACCGCCTTTGTAGTCGTTATTGCGAGTTCACTGGTCCTGTTTGTTTTTGCCTCCGAGAATCTGCGTGATCTTCTGATTTCAATTCACCTGCCGCCCATACCGCTTGTTCCGGTCTCGAGTTCGCAGGCCGTTGTAGGCGCTGTCATCGGAATCGGTCTTGCCAAGGGCGGGCGGAATATAAATTTCGGCGTCATCGGTAAAATCGGAATAGGCTGGGTTGCCACGCCCCTGATTTCGGGAGTTCTGAGCTTTATCATGCTGTATGTTATGCAGAATGTATTTGCGGCGAATGTTCATTGATTAGCGGCCCATCCCCCGGGAATTGCAGCAGCGTTCTTTTTCGATTTATTGATTGACACCTGCGATGCGGGTTCCTACAATTGATAATATGGATAATAAAAAATGGATACCGCTCGAAACGGGCAGAATAGATCAGATCAAAAACCTTTTTAACAGTATTTACCCCGACAACGAATACGGCAGTCTTGGAAATGATATGGGTGTTTTCTGGACGGGGCTTCTTCAAAAGAGCTGGGACAGCAAGGATGAGAGGCTGAAGGCCCTGGACCTGGAATATAATCCTTCAGATCCCCTTTCAAGGATAGAGCAGAAAACGGCAGTGATAGCCTATGCCGACAGCATAAGAAGAGAAGGGCAGAAAAGTCTTGAAACGCTAGACCTGTTTCTGGGTAAATGGTTTCCGGCGGTCGGCGGATTACATATACTGCCGGCATGCACGGTAGTAGAAAACCGGTTTAACGACGGATATTTTTCACAGGTTGAGCGTAATAATATTCACAGTTCCTTCGGTTCGAATAAACTGTTTGCCGACATTGTGCACCGTTATTTTTCGATGAACGACCTTGTTCTGGGCCATGTCGATATCGAAAACCCGGTATTTCAGAAATACCTTGAGGGTCATGATAAGTCCGGTGAAAAATTCTTTGTGTTCACTATGGAGGAATATGAAAGTCTGAGATCTGTCGGCAGTTTCGACCGGGTTTTCAGACCGAGGCCTTTTCCGCTTTTTACGATATTCAGAAGACTGCCGAGAGAAATTCCGTACCGTTCATTGTCGCATAACGGCAGAGCGGATGTGATGATCAGGCTTATTAAAAAAATGAGCGGCGTCGCGGTTGATTATGAAGTTATCAACATACTGTGGCTCTACAATAAGCTTAGGAATGATCAGATGCTGCTTGCCGAAGACTATGCATTTATTACGGGCTTCATCGGCTGGCTTGAGTCAAAGCGTATCAAGCATGACCTGATTTTTACAGTATCCAAAACCCAGGAAGTTCAGCATATACCCTATATTCTGAAACCGGAAATTGAATCTGAAGAGGAACTGCTCACACGGTGCGGGTATTCTGCTCAACAGGCCGAAGCGGCAGCTTCACTGTTCCGCGAAACGAACCGTCGTCTGTTCGGAGAAGAAATAAGAGCGCTTACCACGTTCAGCCACGTTCAGGTTGATGT
>QKCC01000086.1 GCA_003245835.1 Spirochaetales bacterium
TTCCATCAGTTCATGTTCCACATTTTCTATCGCCATGGAATTGGACATAATGAACCCGCCGCCGCCTGCACAGTCGTCCATCATCCTTTTAACCTGGTCCTCTACCAACTGTTTTGTTCCGACCTGCTTCATAAGCAGCTGGGTTGGCATTCCTCCGGCAATACAGGCGGTGCCGCCGAGGATTTCTTTGGCCTTTTTAAAATCCACTTCCTCGAAGATGTATAAAACCTTTCCTTTGGGAACATCGGTCAGGGTCTCAAGCCTTGTGTTGTATGCCCCTTCACAGAGGACGATTGGTGTCATTTCAGCCTCAATAATTGCATTGATTGTCCTCTTAAGGTGGGGCCAGTAATATTTGTCGTAGTTTTCCGGAGACATGAAAGTATCCATACCTCCATGCAGGGGGATGAATGCATACTGGGCATGCATCATCTTTGCCTTTGCAAGGAAGGAAGGAATCGTAACGTCACCCCAGCGGGTTACCGCTTCGTTCACCTTTTCAGGATCCAGAACCAGGTCCATCTGGGTCGTCAGAAATCCCCGCACATTGTCTGCGAAATCATCAAAGGGCTGGGTCATGACCGTTGAACCCCAAACCGGATACCCCTTGCTGACAATATACATATCTGTTTCTCCGGCTTTCTGAATGTGCTTCATGGCCAGTTCACCTGCTTTGATCATGTTTTCAAGGGCCTGCCTGACCGGCGGCAAAGCCAGACTTGCAAGAGAGTAGATAGCCTGTCCGCAAAGGTCGGGAATGTTGAGGTAATTCAAGCCTTCAAAAGCGGTAAAACGCTTGGACAGCATCTTTTTCATCAGAAATGCTGAAGGGTCTTTGAGGTATTCATCCCAGTCCTCATCTTTTAGGAAGGTTTCATCAATGTACTGATATGCAGTGTCCGGGGGAAGGTTAAAGCGATCTCCGGGCCATCTGGCGTTTATGTACCCGGTAAATTCCATTGGTTCAATAGGAAAGAAATTGGGCGCGTATACAAGATCCGGATCATATTGCGGTAAAAAGCGGTCCATAACCTCTTTCATTACTGTTATATCAGTCATAGCATCCTGTATTGTCACTCCGTATCCCATAGCGTACCAGTTCTGGATGAGGGGCATGAAGGGAACCTTGTCGGGAGTTTCGCAGGCGACAGCTGTCTGAACTCTTTGATTCCGTATCGCGATTGGAGGCCGGGCTGCCTGAATCTTTTCCATAGTTTTCTCCTGATGATTTATTATTCAGAAAAATTATATCAGCAGACTGAAAATTAAGGAAATATCGATTATGTATGGGATGATACGTAAAATGTATCGTTTGCTGTTAACTACATTCCCGTATCAGACATTTTTTTGTTCAACAGGCTTTCGATGTACAGTGTAAGGGCAGGGTTAGTGTTGCTTTTTTTCCAGCCGTGGGCTATCGAAATTGACGCAGTATCGTTGGGAAGCATAAAGCTGGAAAATATTTCATTGTTGGTTGCGTCGATTATGCTGGTATCAAGAACAGCCACACCTTTTCCTGCCTGAACTGATAGAAGTACGGATTCCATGTTTTTAACATATAAAGTTTTTCTGCACTCAAAGCCGTGACTTCTGCAGAGTTCCATAATTCTATTCTCCCTGTTGGGGGAATCTTCTTCTTCCGGAAGCAGGAATGTTTCGTCACTGAAATCGACGAATTCAAGATTCTCGCGTGCAGCAAGATGGTGGGTATGGCTCATAAGGATGATACCCTGCGCTGAATGAAATGAGCTGTATTCTATACCGTCCATTTTTTGAAGGTCAATATCGATGGTGAATATAATATCCAGTTTATCAGTGGCGAGGCTGTTTAAAAGCTCAAGAAAAGGGAGTTTTTCGATTGTGATGTCAATTTCAGGATAGAGACGGGAAAAATGACAAATTGACGGTCTTACAATTTTTGCACTATCCATTAATTCCGGACAGCCTATACGTACGGATCCTTTATGACCTTCTCTGATTATTCTCGCTTCTTCAAGCCCTTTGTTTATCCGTGCAATAACGTCTCTGGATGCCTGAAGCATAACCTCACCTTCACGCGTCAGTAATACACCCTGAGAGTTTCGTGTGAATAATGGGATCCTCCAATCTTCTTCAAGAAGGGCGATCTGCCTGCTGATTGTAGGCTGGGTTGTGAAAAAATCCTCTGCGGCTTTGGTGAAATTAAGATGCTCGGCAACGCTGATAAAAATCCTGAGCTGGTGAAAATTCATTAGTTAAATTAAACTCCTGCATTTAATATAACACACTTACTTGTCAGACTGGTATTGTCAGATTCGACATATCTTCTGTTTATAAGCTGAATATGTAAGACACCCCCCCCTTGCGGGGGGCGTGCAAGAAGAGAATCATGGGGATCATGTTTTATTTATCCTATCATCGCGAGCCCCGGAAAAAGCAGGCATAACGCAGTACAAACGACTGCTCCGGTAAGCGTAAAACAGACCGAGATAATGAACATCGGACGGTATGCTTCTTTTGTTGTTGTTCCGAGGATTGCCATCAGAATAACACATAATCCGTTGAAAGGAAGGCTTTCAAATGTTGATGCCGATATGGCTGCTATACGTGTAATTGCTCCTGAATAGGCGGCTACATTCATTCCTTTTGCAAGCATGATCGGAATAATGATGTTCGGAATAACTATCATCAATGCCGCAGGCGGAGAAGATGTAAGCCCCACAATAACACATGTTCCGATAAGGGTGACAACAACGATGGGGAGGACGTTGCTTAATCCGTTAACAACACCTATTATCATTCCGAATGATGCGGTTGCAGTTATTACAGCGGCCAGCCCGGTCGGTGTTATGATGCTCATCAGGGCGTTGGGATAATTGCCTGAACCGGCATTAAGGGAGTTGATAAGCTGTCTGCCGAAATTGATTCGATTCTGTTTTGAATCTACTTTGGGCAGGTGCTTTCCCATCAGGATTACTGTCAGGGCGATTCCAATCAATAAGGCCCAAAAAATATTCAGATGAAGAATCGCATATGATATAAAGACTGATACCAGCGGAAGAATCGCAAAGATTACATTTGGTGTGTTTTTGTCGTCCTTTTCAAACATCTGAACAGGGCCCGCGTCAAAATGCTCGCCTGCGATCTTTGCCTTTTTGATAGCTTTCGGCAGATACGAGAGTGAAAGGACGCTTATAACCACAACGGCAATCCATCCGGGAATAAGCCCTGCGGTTGAATTGACAAAAAACGGAGCTGCGCCCTGCTGTAATGCCGCACCACTGGCAGAGTTCATTGCCACAACAGCCATGATGTTGTGAATCTGGGGTGCCCCCGGTGCAGCCATGAACATACAGTTCAGGAAGACCATTCCGGCGACAAATCTTCGAGGTATATCACAACGCTTGGCAACAAGCATATAGATTGGGACCAGGGTGAAGATTGCAATATAGCCGTCTATTCCGCCCATTGTACAGAGACCGCTGAAAATGAAAAGGATTAAAATTGCGGTAAATACCTTATCTTTAGCCTTTTCTTCCGGCAGGAATCTCTTGATGAGAAAATTCGCAATGGAAGCTGCCGCTCCGGTATCAGAGAACATTCTCCCGAAGATTGAGCCCAGGAATATAATGCTGAACAGGTTGAAGATTAGTTCAGTTAAACCTTTCAGAAAAGTTCCGGTAAAAGCCTCCAGCAGATTCATCTGGTTAGTCAGTGCTACAACAGCAACACAGATCATGACGGCCCAGTAGGAAAGGCATCCTTTATACACCAGTACTATAAAGAGTATCAGGGCAAGGAAAATGCCGATCAAACCAATAATTTGCATATCAGTCTCCTTCTTTTATGCATGTCAGTAGGGAATAAAAAAATTGTAGCAGAGGTTTTTCCAATTGTGAAATATCGATTATGTATGAAGCAATACGCAGCCCGTATAGCGTTTTGATGCTAAATATCATTAGATATAATTATCAAATTCGATAAATCGGCAGCCTGATTTTTTTTCAATTATTCTTGACTCTCTGGAAATTATTATATATCTTAGCGATATATCGTAAAGATATATAATAATTAAACAGGAGCAACATTATGAGAGAACATGGAAGATATAATAATTCAAATCAATTTCCCGGAAGGCATCACCATGGCGGACACGGCAGAAATAACCGGTGGCTGTCCGAGCTGAAGGGCAGACGCAGGCCCAAAATCGAGAAAGGCGAAATCCGGTTTATCCTGCTCGATGCTTTGAAAGACAAGCAGATGCACGGCTATGAAATTATGCAGTCAATCGGCGAAAAAACCGGCGGCGTGTATAAACCGAGTCCCGGATCAGTTTACCCGGCCCTTCAGATGATGGAGGATATGGGATTAATCACTTATGAGGAATCGGACAATAAAAAGAGTTACAGCCTTACCGAATCGGGCCGCGCTGAACTGGCATCACAGCGGGAGTTTCTTGATGAATTGTATTCGGAAATGCTTGTTGATTCAGCTCCGGCGGTCGATGCCTTCCTCGAGGAGGAGCACCGGAAGGTTGAGCATATGTTCCGGTTTATCTACACAAGCTTCCGAAACGGAAAACTGAATATAGAAGATGATGAGAGCAACCGGAAGATTCAATCTGCAGTCGATACAATGACTGAGCAGGTTAAAGAAATAATAAATAATTC
>QKCC01000070.1 GCA_003245835.1 Spirochaetales bacterium
GGAAGTCCTGCACGTGGTTGAATACATTGACAGGCTGATTCAGGAAGGCAAGATGAAGTTCACCAAAGAAGTTCCTATGACAGTCACCTACCATGATCCCTGTCACCTCGGAAGACTCGGTGAAGACTACGAAGCATGGGACGGCAAGGAAAAGAAGATTTTTAATCAGATTCAGATCTGGGAACCCAGAAGACCAAGATTTAACGGCGCTAACGGAATCTACGATGCCCCGAGAAATATTCTTGAAGCTATACCCGGCGTTAAACTGATTGAAATGGAAAGAATCCGCGAATACTCATGGTGCTGCGGTGCAGGAAGCAACTGTAACGAATCCAATCTGGAATTTTCGGCGTGGACTGCAGGAGAAAGGGTCGCCGAAGCAAACGCAACAGGTGCCGATGCTATGGTAACAGCATGCCCCTGGTGTGAGGACAACTTCGCCAAAGCTGTTGATGAAGACGGCAACAAGATCGAGGTTCTTGATATCATCGATCTCGTCGCTCAGGCACTTTAAAAGGAGGTAAATAATGGCTTTTTCAAGAGAAATATACCAGGCACTTGAAGACATTGTAGGAAAAAGAAATGTTTCCGAGGACATCGGGGTCTGCGAAACATACAGAAGTATCCCGTCCCAGAGTTCCGCGCATTACGGACCGTCCAAGACATGGACGCCGATTCCGCAGGCTGTAATTCTGCCTTCAACCACCGAAGAGGTTCAGAGAATTGTAGCTGTCTGCAATAAATATAATATTGAGTTCAAGGCTGCCTCGACATTCTGGTCCACTATGGGACACATCGGCAGCGATTACGGACTTCAGATCGATTTAAGACGAATGAAAAGTGTTGAAATCGATGTAAAAAACATGACTGCGGTTATTGAACCCTACGCTATTGCGGCGACCGTTCAGGCTGAAGCCATGAAAGTAGGTCTTAACCTGAACATCCCCGGTGTAGGCTGTTCGAGTTCCACACTCGCAAGTACTGCCGGCTGGGTAGGATTCGGACCCGGTACAATTTCCATGGGTTCAACCCCTGATCTTGCATCCGAATGGGTTCTTCCGAACGGTGAAGTGCTCAGAACCGGTTCACTCGGTTCCGACGGCGAATGGTTCTGCGGCGAAGGTCCCGGACCGAGCCAGAGAGGAATGCTGCGGGGTATCTTCGGTACTGCAGGAACTTCCGGTATCTGTACAAAGATGGCTGTAAGACTTCACCCGTGGCCGGGCCCGAAAGACTTTCCCACAAGGGGAACAGTTCCCGCATACAGGGCGGATTTCGGCGACAACTTTAAATGCTACACCATGTGCTTTCCAAGCTGGGAAGCCTGGGCACGAAGCGTTCAGTACTTCCACGAAAGTGACGTACTCTACGTAGGCCACAGACAGTTCAGCATGTTCGGAAGAAATCTCAAGGCTGCGATGCTCAAGATAATCAACAGTCCGGAACTCCAGCTTTCAGATCTCGAGACAGTTCTTGCAGATCCTGTGATCCAGAAAGAAAACGAAAGCATGAAGCTTGACTACCATATCGTAATTGCCGGACATACAAAGCGGGATTTTGAATACAAGGAAGCCGCTGTTGACTACATACTTGAACAGACAGGCGGTTGGAAGAACGAAATGATGCTTGATAAGGATATGATGGACTACGCCATGCTTTACCTTACAAGACTGGGCCACAAAAACCTTAACTACGTAATGTGCGGCGCTTATGAAGGCACATTCGGACTTTCCTCAAATGTATGGAAAACAATTGAAGTCATTGAAGACGCTGTTGCCATCAAGAGAAAGTGGGAGCTTGAGCACGATTCAATTGCCGCAACCGGCGGAGACTCCGCAATGGGAAGTACTTCAGGTATCGGCGGCGGCGGCGCTACAGGCTGGGAGTTCTTCACCAACTTCGACTCCTACGACAAGAACTCGGTAGAAGGAACAAACAAGTTTATGGACGGAAACCAGGAATTCCATAACAAGTACAGCTTCGGTCCCGATTTCTGCCGATGGAATTCGGACGTACGGCATATGAACGGCTATAACTACACCCAGGAAGAGCACGACAAGCTGATGGTTAAAACAGCGCAGCCGTGGGTTTACGCCTATCAGTATAAGATGAGAAAAGCGATTAACCCCAAAAACCTCTGCGGAAGTTATTTCAGGACGCTTACACCCGAGGTTCTCGAAGAAGCGGAATCAAAATAGGGAAATAGTGTTTGCCTTTCCCCCGGAACCGGTTTCCGGGGGACCTTTTTGAAGTAAATTTCATACAGTATCAAAATTCCTATAGGCTTATTCATTGAATTCATTCATCGAAACTGCGTGTTTGACTTGACGCTCAGGAAATTACCGGATTATTATATTTTTAATGAAGACAAAGATGACAAACAGACAAAAACAGGCGATTAGAACCAAAAATAAAATATTCGATACTACTGTTTCGCTTATATCGGAAAACGGTTTTGATAATGTAAATATCGAAGATATCTGTAAAACTGCTGAAGTTTCGGTTGGTACTTTCTATAATTACTATAAATCAAAAAATGAAGTTTTTTTTGAAATATACTCACGGGCGGATCACTACTTCGAAGAAAAGGTGCATGACAAACTTGAGAAAGAGAGCTCACCTGAAGTAATCCTCGATTTTTTCGATTACTATGCACATTACTGCGAGAGAACCGGTGTAAGAACCATGACCCAGATGATGAGCGCAGACAACAAGAATTTTATCAAGGAAGGCAGATACATGCAGATGCTTCTGATTGAGATTCTTGAAAAAGCCCTGAACACAGGACAAATCAAATCCCCGAAAACACCTTCGGAACTTTGTGATTTCTACTTTATGGTCGCACGCGGAGTGCTCTTCGACTGGTGCCTGCATGATGGTGCATACGATCTAAAGACCAGAATGAAGGAATGCTTTGAACTGATAATTGAATAGATCAGATTATTAATTTTTAATATTTCAGCTCCCCATTTATTTCCGACCGAATGGCCTTCCGAATCAGCATCAATAATAAATTAATCACGGTTATCCTTATATTTCAAAAATCATATGAAAAAAAATTTGACAAAATTTATAAACCGATGCTAATGTAGAATATACTCGATGAATATTTTCAGTTAAACCTAATTGAAGATCAACCGAGAAAGGAGATTTTTTTATGAAAGCAGGAAAAAGGATCGCCCGGTTAATACCGGTATTGATCGCTGTTTTGATTACCGGCCTCGTTATATCCGGCTGTTCAAAATCAGAAGCAAGTGAATCAGGACAAAAGGAAGTTAAAAAAGCTGAAAAGGTGGTATTTCATCTTAACCATTTCATGCCTGCCGTTCACCCGGTAAATGTCAACATGCTCGAACCTCTCGCAAAGGAAGTAGCTGAAAAAACTGAGGGCAGGGTTGAAATTGTTGTTCACCCTGGAAATGCACTTGCAGCACCCCCCGACACATATGATGCAGTCGTCAGCGGAGTAGCCGGTATGGGTTTTGTACTGCCTGCTTATACTCCCGGAAGATTCCCGATGTCACAGATTCTTGAATATCCGTTCATGTTCACATCATCGCTTCAGGCCAACATGGTAGCAGCGGAAATGACCCCGATGCTGCGCGAATATGAATATACCGACACTCAGCTGTTATGGTTCGGCGGTACGGACCTGGGACATTTCCTTCTTACCAAACCAATCAAGTCTCTCGATGATCTCAAGGGTGTAAAACTCAGATCCCCCGGTCCTATTTACAATGATGTAATAGAGAAATTGGGCGGCGTTGAAGTAAGCCTCCCGGTCAGCGATCTTTATGACGCGATGGACAGGGGAATTGTAGACGGAACCGTTATGGCTCCGAGCGCTTTGCTTTCCTTCCGCCTTATGGAAGTTACCGAGCAGATAATTGAACTCAATATGTATGCAACTCCATTAATCTTCTTCGCAAACAAGGGGCTTTGGAACAAGGTTTCTCCCGAGGATCAGAAGATTATTATGGACATCGTAAATACCTTCCCGGAAAGAATCGGTAAACAGTATGACGCAGAAGTCGCTCATGCAATGGGCCTTGCCAAAGAAAAGGGAAAAGATATATATCATTTCTCTGAAGCCGATATGAAAAAATTCCACGGCATCGTTGATCCAATGAAACAAGGTTGGGTTAATGACCTTGAAGCCGCAGGCAAACCCGGAAGAAAACTCTACGACCTCGCTGTAGAAGCAGCAAAAAAATACAAATAATAAAATCAGAATAATTAACAGCTTTAATGGTTCCTGAATAATTTTCAGGAACCATTATTACAATTTATGGAAATCATATACCTACACATATGAGTCCAATTTAACCTGAGGTGGTCATAATGAATTTGATCAAAAAAATTGTAGACATCTGCTGTAATATCGCCGGAAAGATAGGAATGGCAGCCATTTTTATACTGCTCTTTTTGACCGTCGGTGATGTTCTAGGGAGATTTATATTCACTCGTCCGATTCCCGGAACATATGAAGTGACAAAAATTCTTTTTGCACTTTCTGTATTCTTTTCTTTTTCTGTTTCGCAATATAACGGAGAGAATCTCGGAATAACTCTGATTTATGACAAATTCCCTGTCAGAGTTCGGGGCATAATAGATTTTATAGGTTCCGTGCTGAGTATCGGAATGTTTACAGTCGCTTTTATTCAGACAATTAAGTATGCAGCCAGGATGAAGGCCTCGCACACAATCACCAGTGTACTCCGCTGGCCGATGCACCCGTGGATCTATATTGCTTCAATCGGAATCCTGGTGCTTGTCATAGCCCTGTTATGGGATTTTATCGTGTCAATAAAAGAAATGAAGGGAGAAAAAACAAATGAGTCCTGAGACAATAGGTTTGCTTGGAGTTATTGTACTTCTCGTTTTAATAATGTTTAAAGTCCCGATCGGATTTTCAATGCTGCTAGTCGGTGTTGTCGGTTATGGAATTGTAATCGGACCGACGGCAGCCCTTGCAAAAATAGGTACGGACCTTTTTAACAACGCGCATAACTACAGTCTGAGCGTTATACCGATGTTCACGCTGATGGGAATGTTTATAGGAAGCGCGGGACTGGGGAAGGATATGTTTCAGGCGTTCAATGCCTGGTTCGGACATATTCGAGGCGGACTTGCAATTGCTGCGATCATCACCTGTGCGGCATTCGCTGCGGTTTCCGGTTCGGTAATAGCAACAACTGCAACAATAGCAGTTATTGCGGTTCCCGAGATGAAGCGGATGAACTATGCCGACAGCCTTGCGGCAGGCAGTGTTGCTTCAGGAAGTACCCTGGGAATTCTGATACCGCCAAGTTCTGTACTTATCATCTATGGCGTCCTGACTGAAGAATCAATCGGGCAGCTGCTGATTGCGGGAGTTATTCCCGGTTTGATCACAGCTGTATTTCTGGCGTTCGTAGCCTACCTGATGGTAAGAATTAAACCCGAATTAGCCCCGGGAGCGGAAAAAACTCCTTTAAAAGAGCGGTTTAAATCGTTGAAACCGATTTGGCCTATTCCA
>QKCC01000043.1 GCA_003245835.1 Spirochaetales bacterium
AACTCCGGTTACGGTACATGCGGGTGCAGATTATACAAATGCCGTATCGCTGGCATTCAGCGGAGATACAATTTACATTGCTTACCACGACGGGACTTCCGGAGTAAAGGATCTCTGCATAGCAAAATCCATTGACGGCGGCATCACCTGGTAAGGTATTGTTACCCGGCCTAAAACTCCCTTATAGGCCGGGTGCAATTATCGCCGTTGTTGCTTGTTTCCACAGAATATCCGGTTGTATTATAAAGATTATTCAGTTCATAATCCCATTTAGCGGCCCCAAACCAGTACACATAGCTGTAAATGCTGTTTGCTTCCTTGGATGAACAGACAAATATATTGAACCCGGGGAATAAATCAGTATACCAGACTGTACCAACAAAGTAGGTTGCATAGACGTTCTGCATGACATTAAAATAGTGATTTGCCTCACCCCAGCTTGGCATAAACCAGTTATCATAACCGTGGCTGCTGTAGTCGGCACACGCGCGTGCCATGTAGTTTCCGTCCCCGAGGGTGGCAACAATGATGTCCGTATTGTTCTTTCCGGCCCACTCGACATCACCTAAACTTGTTCCGAGTAGATAGGTGGCTGAAGCTGACACATCCCCGGAGGTCGATTCGTAACTCCACGGGATTCCTCTGCCTATATTATCGGGGGCAACTTCCAGATAGCGCCAGCCGTCGGAGTAAGAGCCTTTATCGTAAAAAACATAGCTTCCGGATGGACCTGGAAGGAGAGCATTGGCTCCGGTTATTTGGCCGTTTGCATGGTACCTGGGAGATATAGATGTTTCATACAGTCCGTCTGCAGATTTTATATAAATAATCACATTTTCAGCCGCAGCTGTAACCGGGGTATCTGTTACCTTTATGCTGACAGATCTGCCGTCACCTTCAGGGGTGAATGAAAAGTCGGTGTTTGCGCACGACCACTCAACACCGAGGTTGGTGGCGGTCTCGGGGAGGACTGTCGCAACCAGCGTCTCAGTCATACCTGTCAGGAAACCCTGAGGGTTTTTATTGAGTGTAATACTGGTTACCGGAATGCCGGAACTGGACGTCCCCGCAGAAGAAAGCGCGCTCTCGAAGGACTGGGTTGATATAATCCGTCAGCCCCGTTAAAGTGCATGATGCGGCAGTAAGACCGGTCGGGCCGTTCGCTGTATCGGGCACAGCATCGGCGGTCAGGTTGTAGTAAACTTCGTAGGTGGTTGCCGGACCGTTGTCTGATGTCCAGGACACAGCCAGTTTTCCGCTGCCGTCTGCATAGGGTAATGCTGACATTAATGAAACAGATGGTGTTTCAGGTTTGGTGGTAAAGGAGATCTGGTTACCGTAGCCTGTTGAAATTCCATTGAAGGCCCAGGCTCTTGCATAGTAGTAGGTGCCGGGTGAAAGCCCGGACATCTGAACTGAATAGGAACCAGTTCCGGTACCTCCGTCCCTTACAAAATAATCATCCATTGTAGGGTCCGGATCAGTACTCCAGCATATTCCTCTTTCAGTAATGGAGGCTCCCCCGGCATCTGTTATGTCCCCGCCGCAGGGGACTGTTCGTTCCCCGATATCGGTTATGGAAATGTCCTTTGTGGTAATGCCGACCACCCAGCCTGAACCGCTCAGGGTAAAGCTGTAGGTCGGAGTATTGAAATCGTTGGATGTAATCTTGATCGAGGCGGATTTGTCCTCTTCCGTTCCCGGTCGGAATGTAATAGTAAAGGATGTACTCTCGCCTGCCTGCACTTCTTCAGCCGGAGACTTGTCCACCGTAAAGACCCCGGCGGCTGTTCCGGATGCCAGAGTAATCGACATATCGATTGACAGCGCAGTTTTCCCGGAGTTTTTGATTGTAAATGAAGTTTCATTTGAACTGCCTACAGAAACAAGGCCGAAATCATAATTTTCGTCCTGACTTATTGCAGTGTCTCCATATACGACAGATATTTCCATATACGACAGATATTACCGGAGAAATTGCTTCCGAACGCATAAGCCCGATTTCGTCAATCAGTACATTATCACAGGAGAACAGGATCAGCGAGAATAATCCCGCCGTAAAAAATGAATAAACTTTTCGCATTTAAAATTCTCCATTTTGCGTATTCCCGGAAGCTCGTGTCCCGCTCATACAGAGGAAGCAGTATTTTGAATATGTATTAATAGGATTCGGACGCAGCAGGTTCGGCAGTACTACAGGAAGAGATTTCCAGGATTTCATAATTCCTCCGAATAAAGAAAAAATGATACCTTAGAAATCAGATATTGCCCGGTCAGGATTATTTTGAATATCGGATTGGTTCGGTACTATCTTTTATAATCATTCTTATATGCAGTGTGAAAGCTTGTCAAGATATTTTAATTAGCGGTATGAACAGCAGCAATGGGGCTGCTGCAGACCATGCAACAGGATAAATTCAGAACTCCAACGGTTTCCTGAAAATATTTGCGGCCAACAGGATCGGGAATAAAACGACAGGAGAAAATGCATTGTATAAATCGGTCAGAAGTTTGGAGTTTCCGGGTTTTCTGAAATGAAGTCTGTCCCAGAGGTTCCCCAAAGCAATACCGTTCACATTTCCAAACATTATCATTTTAACTGCAGCAAGAATTCCGACAGCCGTCTCATCACCATAATACTCTTTAATGGTCACAAAAGCTTCCGGATCATATTCGCCACGCGCATCTGCGTAATGCTGGGCAAAAATAAGCGCTGCGGTTTCTTCTGTATCCAGATCCGCAAATGTACCGTCAAGAAGGGGCTTCAATTCTGCACCTGTCGCACCCTCCTTTAAAAGGACCTGGGTATGGTAATATGAACAAACTCTGCAGCCGTTCACATAGGTAACCGCAAGCATAATGTCCGATCGGAATTTCTTTGATATTAGCTTTATCTGTCTTTTGTACTTCACAAGCATGAAAGCCATATCAAAAAGAATCCTTGTAAATGCCTTTGGTGAATAATATCGCGGTTCGGTTGCTGTCATTGATGCTTCTCCAATAATATATATTTATTACAATATATTATTTTCAATATGTCGCACAAGCTGTTTTTATAATATTGTCTTCCACGGTCTGCAGGTTTCTACGGCACACTCCCGCTCTTTCAGCCTCCGCCGACCGGGGGAAAGAGTGAGAGTATATCACCATCTTTGAGTATATGCTCCGGTCCTACATGCCTTCCGTTCACCATCAGGATCGTCGCATCCTGCCTGGTGAGTCCGAGATGTCCGAGAACGCTGCTGACGCTAGCACCCTCCGGCAGTTCCAGAACGCTTTCCTTGTTCCGGCTGATTCTGAGTATTGCAAACAGTTTTACCGTAACCTGCATCAGAATGAAGTCCTCTTCTTAATTTTGAAATTTGCCTCATTGTCCTGGTTCTTGCCGTAGAACCCGAGAGCAATACGGTACGGTCCAGGACAGCCCGGAGGAAGAAAGGCTACCCGATCACCGGGATTGATTAGATATTGAAGGTCCTGCACGAACCCGTTAACAAAGATAACCTCGATTTCATCCAGAGCGATTCCAAGCTTCTCAGCCAGCCCTGCGCCGCTGATCGGGTCTTCAAGTTCCAGCAAAAGAGGAGTTTTTCCGTATTTTTTTCGAATAAACGAGTAAAGCTGAAGAAATCCTCTTATCTCGATTATATTTTTACTTGCTGATTCCAAATAAAACATCCTTCAGGCAAGATTTCAGTTTTAAAGAGGAACCCGGTTTATCCTCCGGATTCCTCAATTATTGAATTATTAAGCCTGGACGGCTTTCTGCACTATCAGTGCTTTTCCGCTTAGAAACTGAGGACTTGATCAATCTCTTCAGGATCAAAATCCCAAACGGCATTATGGGGAGGCAGGGCTTCGTATTCCATAAATTCCGGAAGCCGGTCATGGGCGTTTGAAAAGCCCGCTCTTCTATTGAAATCAAGCTCCGCCTTCAGGACCGACTCACCAAGTTTATCCAGGTCAGCCGCAGTGAGTGAAAGACCGTACTGGGCATTCAGCATATCGATCATCGCCTGGTAACCGCCGGGATTGTCGGCTACACCGAAATACACAAACAGGCAGAGCCCTGAACTGTCAATCGCCGCCGTGCCGACCTGCATAGCCCGTGCGTACTCAATCTGGCCGTCCTTCTTCAGCGGATCCAGATCAGCGCCTACCTTCAGGATATTGCCTGAAATACAGTAGCCGGCTGTATGATCCGCGCCCATGGGGGTTGTAGCATAGGTAAGTCCGATTCCTTTGACCGAACGGGGATCGTAGGCAGGAATTGCCTGGTCCTTGACAACCGGGACCCTGTAAAGACCGCATGCTTTTCCGACAACGGCACAGCCGCTGCCGAGTATTCTGCCGAGCGGCGTCGGCGTCCGGATTTCCTTAACGGCATTCAGCACAGCCTCACCGTCTCCCCACGGAAGAAGTCCGCCGTCCATTGCCGTAGCTACCGCTACCGCAGTTTCGATGCTGTCCACCCCTATATCATCCATTTCACGGTCGATATAGGCGATAACGTCCAAATCCTTTATACCGGCATCGGCACCGAGGCCCCAGATTGTTTCATATTCAAAACCGCTTGTTATGTACTTTCCCTTCTTGTCCGCATACCACTGTGAGCAGCGGATTATGCATCCCTGGTGACAGCCGTGAGAGACCTTTCCCTCTCCGCCGCGCTCGGTGATGGTTTCATTCAGGGTTTCGCCGCAGATATTGTCGGCATGGTCTATCCGTCCCCGGGTAAAATTATATGAAGGCAGGCCTCCGGCCTCATTCAGAATATTGACCAGAACATCGGTACCATAGGCGGCCAGCCCCTGCCCCGCTACCGGGTGATCCATCAGCGCCTTGGCGAAAATTTTGGAGGCGGCCCTGAATTTTTCAGGATCAGCCAGAGGAACCTTCTCTGCACCGGTGTCGTCAAAAACGACAGCTTTGACTTTCTTGGAGCCGAGAACTGCGCCCAGGCCGCCGCGGCCTGCGCTCCTTATATTTCCGTCCGGGTCCTTGAATGATATATTGGCGGAAGGCAGTCTGTATTCACCGGCCGGACCGGCAAGACCGATTCCGACCTTCCCGCCGTATTTTTTACTGAGAATCTCGATAGCTTTGTAATTTCCGCATCCGCCGAGAATTTCTTCAGGCGCTTCATCAATTGTGACGCCGTTCATATCAACCTTGATAATATAAAACCTGTCGTCAGAGGGCATGCCTTCGATGACAAGGGCCTTGATGCCCATTTTTGCCATCTGCTGAGACACGACCCCCCCGGTGTTGCACTCTTTTATTGTCCCTGTCAGCGGGCTTTTACCGCCAACCGAAAGACGTCCTGAGTTTGGAGCCGATGTACCGCTTAGCAGACCCGGTGCAAAAATCAGCTTATTATTCCTGCCCAATGGATGGCATGTGGGTTTTACTTCATCATTCACGAAATTGGAGGTAAGTCCCCTTCCGCCAAGCCCCCTGTATTTTTCCGGAACATCTTCAACACTCACCTTCAGCATCGTCATATCTACTCTGATAAATTTGTTCATTTCAACCTCTCTGTATATTTTCCAATCAATATTGCAGGAACCATACCATTCTTTATTTGACAGCGATTTATCCGGCTTTTTTATGCTTTTAACCTCAAATTCGGGCAGTGAGCGTTAAAATCAGGCATTGAAAACAGGGAGCCCTGAATAAGTGTTTCAATCAGCAACAATTTCCTGTGAAATAATGTTCCGTTATGGAGCATATGCTCCGTTATGATTGTTCCATTAAGACACATATTTTGCATTATTCAGCTGTTTTTCTAATAAAAATCTTGTGCCCGCGGCTATTTACCATTATTATGTTCCATAAAGGAGCAGCTGAACGGTGAGTAAGGAATATATAGAGCGGTCATTTTCAAGGTGCAGAGAGTTCGGGCTGGACCCGAATCGTGTTTACAGTAAAAGAATAATCGAAGGGAAAGAACTTGAAGAACGACTGGAAAACAACAAGGAACTGATCGTTGTAGCCGAGCCCTTTATTCGCCAGCTCTGCGACTTCCTGAAAGGGACGAGCTTTTTCTCCATTCTGACCGATCACGAAGGCTGCATCCTTTTTGTTGCAGGAGATGACGATATTCTGGAGCTTGCCTCATCACTGAAAATGATTCCCGGGGCTTTTATGGATGAGCGGAATATCGGAACCAACGCTATGGGTACAGCCATTGTCGAAGGCTGTCCGCTTCAGGTTTCGGGTGAACAGCATTTTATCAGGGAATACCACCGCTGGACCTGTTCGGGCGCGCCTATAAGAAATCCGGAAGGAAGGATTATAGGGTCCATGGATCTTACCGGAAATATCAGCGGCGTACACAAGCATACATTGGGAATGGTTGTTGCCGCGGCCAATGCTATTGAAAAAACCCTGAAGCTCAGAAAGAGCAACGATCAGCTGATGCACTCAAACCTGTTTATCGAAAAA
>QKCC01000009.1 GCA_003245835.1 Spirochaetales bacterium
CTCGGATTGTCCGTAATCGAAACAATCCTGCTTATGTTCGGCGGCATGGATCTTTTTGATGCCTCGACACATACATTCGGAACGATGGCTACGGGGGGGTTCTCGCCGAAAGCAGCAAGTGTCGGCTATTACAACAGCGCGTACATCGATGCAATCATTACAATCTTCATGGTGCTTGCCGGCTGTAACTTTGCACTTTACTTCAAAGTCCTGAAGGGAAAGATTAAGGACATCTTCAGAGACGGTGAATTCAAAGCATACATCATCATATTTTTCGGCGTCGCAATCCTTATAAGTATAAACCTGATGATGAAGGGCGACGGCTATGACACCCCGGGAAGGGCATTCAGATTTGCATCTTTCCAGACTGCCACGATAATTACCACAACCGGCTACGCAACGGCTGACTTCGAACTCTGGCCGAACTTCTCAAAAGTCCTGCTGTTTTTTCTGATGTTTATCGGCGGCTGTTCGGGTTCAACAGGCGGGGGAATAAAGGTAATCAGAATCGTTACGATGGGCAAGCTTGCCTTAAACAACATTAAATATATGCTTCATCCGCGCGGCGTTTTCAGCCTAAAGGTTGGTCAAAGTACAATCAGAAAAGAAGTAATCTATACAATTTCCGGATTTTTCGCGCTTTACATCTTTACCATCCTGATTACGACCATCGTAACAGCCACATGCGGCACCGATATAGAAACTTCTGTTACCACCGCACTTGCAACCGTCGGAAATATCGGACCGGGCTTCGGGCAAATAGGGCCTACCGAAAATTACTTCTTCTTCCCGGGCTACGTAAAATGGTTCCTGTCGCTTGCAATGATGGCCGGAAGGCTCGAACTGTTCACGGTATTTGCGCTGCTGACTCCGCAGTTCTGGCGAAAGTAGCAAAGCTGCTAAACACGAAGCAGTCTGCACCGCGAAAAAAAAGGAAGATTTTTTTTCACGATACAGACTGCTTCATGCTTAACCTTATCGGTAGTGTAAAACCGGGAACACCGACTGAAAGCTTTAATCAGTCCCCGAGCTTATCAAGCCACATTCTGACTGAAGCGTCGCTCGGCATGCGCCAGTCGGCCCGCGGCGAAAGCGCTATCGTACCGACTTTAGGGCCGTCCGGAACGCAGGAACGCTTGAACTGCTGGCTGAAAAATCTCCGGTAAAACAGTCTGAGCCATTTTTTAATCACATCACGGCTGTAGCGTCCGTCAAACGCTGCCTCAGCCAGGAACAGTACTTTTTCGGGTTCAAACCCGCAGCGGACAACCTGGTACAGGAAAAAATCATGCAGTTCATAGGGGCCTATATTGTCTTCGGTTTTCTGGGCAATCTTACCGTCGGCATCAGGGGGCAGCAGCTCCGGCGAAATAGGTGTATCGTTTATATCTTTCAGGACCTCGGCCGCCGCCTCATCGGCAATATGGTCGATGTAGTATTCAACAAGAAAGCGGACCAGGGTCTTCGGGACTCCGGTATTAACCGCATACATCGACATATGGTCTCCGTTATACGTACTCCATCCCATAGCCTGTTCCGAGAGGTCACCGGTGCCGATTACGATACCGCCGAGCTGGTTCGCTTTGTCCATCAGGATCTGCGTCCGTTCGCGGGCCTGGCAGTTCTCGTATGTGACGCTGTGGTTATTCTCATCATGGCCGATATCGCTGAAATGCTGCCTGACGGCAGCAGTAATCGGTATGACCTCGAGTCCGAGCCCGAGAGCATCGCACAGCTTTTCAGCATTGCCCTTCGTCCGCCCTGTAGTGCCGAATCCCGGCATCGTAATGCATTTTATTCCGCTTACAGGAAGCTCAAGCTGCCTGAAAGCCTCTATACAGACAAGCAGGGCAAGGGTAGAATCAAGTCCGCCTGAAAGCCCGATAATAACTGTTTTACAGCCAATATGCCTTAGCCGCGACGCAAGGCCGGCGCTCTGAATCGACAGAATTTCCCTGCACCGGATCTCCCTTGAGTCGGCACGCGCCGGAATAAACGGGCGATCATCGACAAAACGTTTTAGCGCTGAAGGCAGCATGATATTATTTAAACCGTCACCGGCAGCAGACTCGTCATCACCGTACTCAACCATCCTGAAAAAACTGCCGGAGTTATCACCTCGCAGTTCAACGGCGGCGCAATCCGAAAATGATTTATTGTTTATTCTTTCATGAGCGATGAAATCCGTATCCACATCTGCAGTAGTGAAGCTTTCATCTTTTTCAAAGCGCTGGTTTTCGGCAAGCACGTGTCCGTTCTCGGCAATAATCCGGTGTCCGCCGAATACAGTATCAGTTGTTGATTCCGAAATGCCCGATGAACAATATGCATAGGCAACAAGCTGCTGTCCGGAAAGCTTTGAAACGAGCTCTTTCCGGTACTCGGCCTTCCCGGCGAGCTCATTGCTTGCAGAAAGGTTAAGAATAATGTCGGCTCCTGCAAGGCTTTTGCGGACGGACGGAGGAACCGGCGCCCACATATCTTCGCAGATTTCGATACCGATTGTGAACCTTCCAAGGTGGTCCTTGAAAAGCAGGTCGGTACCGAAGGGTATCTCGGATTCTGAAATTACAACACTGTCGGAAAAAACATCGGCTCCGGAAGAAAACCACCGCTGTTCATAGTACTCGCCGTAATTCGGCAGATAGGTCTTCGGAACAAGTCCGAGTATGCACCCGCCGTAAATAACAGCCGCGCAGTTGTACAGCCTGCTCTCATGCATAACCGGAAGTCCTATTGCAATATACGCATCTATCGACGCTGTTTCCGAGGCAATCATCCTCAGACTTTCTGCCGCCGAACCGTAAAGAAGTTTCTGCCTGAAAAGATCGGCGCAGCTGTAGCCGGTAAGCGCCAGTTCAGGAAAAACGATGATATCGCTGCCTTCCGCAGCGGCTGTTCCGCACGCGGATATTATCCTTTCGGCGTTGGTTTTTACATCCGCAAGTTCAAGCACCGGAGTAACACAGCAGATTCTGATAAAACCGAATTTATTCTTCATGAATCCATTTTACCACAGCACCCGCGGTTGTTAACATACCAATGAAATTTTTTTAATAATATTAAATCTATGGTAGACCTCTAAAAACTGCAGTGCTCAATTTGTACTCATACCCAATTACCACTATCAGGATGATTAGGAATATGAATTATAACTGCAGTTGTATTTTTGATCTTGCGGACAACGATGACGACGAAAAAAATTTTTGTCTCTGCGCCTCGCCTTCGGCTCAGCCGAGGCTGCTTCGCAGTCTTCCGCCTTTTTTTCGTTATTATTGACGTTCGCGAGAGTGATAGAAATTATATGCAGCTATAAAACATATTGCTGAGTTTGGCGTCAATAATGGGGAGGTCTGTCGAAGCCTAGCGGTTCTCCGGAGGTGTTGTCTTTGAGCTCATCGAGTTTTTTCTTCAGCTCTTTACAGTAGTTCTTTAGACTGCTGATCTCCTGATCCTGCATAACAATAGTCCGGTTCATCTCTTCCGCCGCGTTTTCGGCAAAAACCATCCGTGTTTCGAGTTCTGTCAGTCTGTCTTCTATACTCATACCATATAAATACTTTAATTATTGTATTTAGTACAGTATATTATTAGGCATGTCAGAAGTTTCCGTTATCCAGCTTGGTCCCGAAGGTGAGTTTGAACGAAAAAGGCTCAGACGGCTTGTCAGCCTGCAGAAATCAGATCACGGCTTCTTCCTTCTTGCCGTTCACAGCTTTGTCGAAAGCCGGCTCAGGCAGCAGCTTTCCATGTGGGAAGATCACTACAGCTTTGATGATCTGATTTTCAAATTCAAAATCAGCCTCATCGAATCCTCCGGCGGCTTCCCTCAGGAGCTCGGGGTGCTTCAGAGCCTCCGCGTCAAACAGAAAACAGCACAAGCCGTCCGGACCGCCTTTGCCGACATAAATACCGAGGAAGCGCAGGCGGCTGCCTACAGGCTTATCCAGTTCTGCAGGCTCGCAAAAATTGACGGCGCCGAGGAACTTGCAGCAATTGAGTCCGGTATTGACCTCTGGACCGGACAGGCATCGCCTGATGACAGCTGGCTGCTTTTCAGCCGCGAAATCACCGCCGAAATAAAGAACAACCCGAGCCTTCTTGATGAAGTCGGCGAACTGATACAGTTAAGAAAGGATGCCGGTAACCATCTGCTTAAAATCAAACAGCTCGAATCAGAAATTGCAGCTCTCAAAGCTGCCGGCCAAAAAGAAAGGGCGGACGCGCTCAGTCTTGACCGCAGCAGGGCCGAGCAGAGCATGCAGGGCCTGACATCAGCCGCCACAGCGCTCAGCTCTGCATCGAAGTACCTCGAAACTGTCGGCAGCCTTACAAGCTATACCCGGACCCGTCTCGATTTTGAGCGCGATATAACAAGGCTCACACCCGAGCAGCAGGACGTTCTTGACAGCATCAGCCTTACAAACGATTTTCTTATAAAGGGCGGCGCAGGCACAGGCAAAACCCTCGTACTGCTCAAAGCCCTCGAAAAGGCGGTCAGGCTCGGTTCCGGCGAGCTTGATTTCAGCAGCTCCCCGATGAATGTCGGAATGCTCACCTTCAACCGGACGCTTGCTAAGTACGACCGCTACATAGCTGAACTCCTCGAGCAGGGCGGCGACTC
>QKCC01000317.1 GCA_003245835.1 Spirochaetales bacterium
CCGAAGCCGACTGTTGCCGCACTGATTTGTGAAGAGACCGCTCCGTTAAATCCTGCCGTTCCGAGAGCTTCCCAGGAAAAGACCGGGTCGTCGCCGGTGTCGGCGGAATCGTGGTAGTACTGCATCGAAACAGCGCCGGGAGTCGAAGCGTTCTGGTCATTAAACACAGTGTAAAGCTCGCCGCCTGTAATAAACGCTGCATAGGGTCCCAACGCTGAACCGTTCGTTGTTCCAGGTGAACCGAGACTGGTCCAGATCATCGGGGGATTGTCTTCTGCGCTGTCTGCATCTTCGGCGTATTTCTTCACATTGATCACCGAGCCCGCCGTACTGCCGCTGTATACGGCGTAGAGTGCCGATGTGTCGGCGGCCAGCTTCAGCTGTCCAGGTACCGCTGTATGTAGAGGCGGCAACGGCCGAGCTCATTGAGCTTTCGAGGCTGATGTCCGCGTTGGATGCCGCTGTAACCCTGTAGTAATATGTTCCGCCGTCACCCTCATCGAATGTTTCACGGAAAGAAAACCTGAGCTCAGTCACACCGTCAGCATTTTCGAGGTCATCCGAAGTTACCGAAAACCCCGCATTCGAATAGGTTCCGTTCTCGGTACTGCTTCGGTATACATAGTAAATGTCGGCGCCGTCAACCGGCAGCCAGCTGATTTCAACCCTGTTCGGGTAGTCAGGGTCGGCGTCTACGGCTTCAATACCTCCAGGCGCTGCAAGCTCTATGCCCCCGCACGAAGTTAAAAATGAAATAATTATAAGCGCGGCGGCTATAAATAATATACTTAATCGTTTATTTGTATTCATCAGAAACTGCCTCCGCCGATCGAGCATTCGAGGGTAAAACTCATTGTCGGACCGTCCCAGCCGTCGCTGCCGGTCAAGCCATAAAGCGCCAGCGGGTTGGTATATTCATCCCCTTCTTCACCGAAGGTCATCCGCATCCCCGCAGAAATGGAAATATAATCCATCAGCTTGTATGAGAATGTCGGCATCACCATTCCGGAAAGGTCCGTCATGTTTGCAAGCGAGAGTGCAGAGAAGCTCAGATCAGAACCAAGAATTGAACTCCATGATACCATCAAGCCGAGGTAATGCCTGCCGAAGCTGCTGAGGTCGCCTGTTCCGACATCCGGCGGATCTTCATAGCCCTCCGGCTGATCCTGCGTATCGACAGCAAGACCGTTTTCACCGGAATTCTGACTCAGCCGGTAAGCCGCCTTCAGAAGTCCGGGAATACTGTTGTCGTAACCTTCACCATTGAAAAAATACTGTCCGACAATTATCAGGCTGCCGTTATCATCTTCAAACTCATGCATGTAATTCGTCCCGATCGTAGCCGAAAAGAAAGGCTGATTATCAACCGTGTATGTGTCGAGAACGATTTCGAGATCATCTTCCAAATCATCTTCGGCGGCGGTCTGGTCCTTCGACGGCCGGACAAAAACACGATCGGACCCCCAGCTCGCGACGCCTTCTCCGAAAACGGCAAAATCGCCAATCGTGGTTGTAACTGTCGCTACAGCTCTCGGTGCCAGATCCCGCTGATAAAATGCTCCTACACCTATCTCCGTCTCACCAACAACAAATTCCACCTTTGAGGCAATCGCCGTATCGAGAGGTTCTTCGACGTTCTCGGTTATCGCGTACAGATAAGCGTTGTTTATGTCAAATGGGTAATGAATTTTGAAAGAAACGGGGCCTTCCCGCTCCGCAGTCGGGTCTTCGGCATCGATTGTAGTCAGGTTGAGGACATCGCTCGGGCTCCAGAAGTAGCCGACTCCCCATTTTATAAAGCTCTTTCCGAAACGGAAAAACAGCTTGTCTTCCCAGTCAAAATCGGCAAATAGCTCTTTTACGCTGATATTCAGCTCTGTAGCCGAACCGCTCTGTGTGTTTTGCACATCTTCCTGCGTTACAGTTGTCTGGTTAGGATCATTCGGGTCAACATCGGCGGAATCGACGGTCTGAAAGGTCGTATTACCGTCTGCATCTGTTCCTGTTGTAAAAGTCAGCCCGCCCTCCGGAATTATTGAGGCAAGCTGATCCGCTGTACCGGAAGCCGAAGCAAAGCCGAGTTTACCGAAAACCCTGTAATCCGATACCGGCCTTGCATCAAAGAACAGGTCGGCGGAAACCGAAGGAACAAGACTCTGTGCGGGATCGGTTATATCAAAATCCCCGGTCCACAGATAATCATAGTCAAAACTCGAAGAAAGCGATCCGCTGAACTTGCCGCCGAATTCGACGCCTTCGGAGAGAAGGAATTCATCCGCGGCCCCTGTGTCTTCGGAAGCCTCATCTTCGTCGATTTCGTCAATCATCGAGTCCGTATCAAACATCGAGTCAAGGCTGTCGATAGAAATTATCGAGTCATCGAGGTCCGCGTCATCTGGATCTTCCGATACATCGGCGAACGGATCGTCAAACATCGAGTCAGCTTCGGCATCCGAGGCATCCCCGGACCCGGCTTCATCAGGATCCGCAAACGGATCGAGGTAAGCGTCTGCGAAGGGATCATCTGCGGACGATTCTGCAGACGGATCATCGACAATCGTCATATCTGTATCATCAGCATAAAGGCCCGCCGAAAACATCAGCAGCAGGGCTGTGACCAGAAGGATTTTTTCAGCACAACGCAGGCTCATACCTAATTATTGACTCTCTCAATGTAAGCTTTTGAAAAGACTGAATCAGGAAGGTCCGCGATTGACGGGTTCTTCATCGTCAGCTGGGTTTTCTCGCCCTCCTGAAGATTGTCGACAATCAGGATCTGGGACGGAATGTATTTTTCACCGACCTTCACATACTTCGGAAAGTAGGTAGTTCTCATAAGCCTGTTTGAAAGGCTGTAATCTTCTTCCTTCAGGACAATTGTACTGTCGGTGCGGACCCAGACCTTAAGTCTTGGATAGGTAACCTCATCATTCAGCGCTTTCAGATCGAGTATGTAGGTTTCGAAACTTCCAAGCATACCAAGCTCCCATCCGGCAACCTGATAATCCTCTGAAAGTGAAAGCCCGTCCATATCCGAATTCTTTGCTTCCGAGTTCTGCACGTTCTCTTTCATCGAAGAATGTGTGAACTTGCGGCTCTCGGGATCGTAAAACCAGACATTTTCGTCCACTTTAAGGTATCCCTGCCCTTTCTGGTATTCAGGCTTGAGGATCAGCATAACAAACTGTTCTTTAGAGTCACGCCTGAACATTCTTGCCTGCGTAACCTCGGTCTCTTCGCCGGGTTTTTCTGAGACGAATGTGTAAACGCAGGAAAAATCCGAATCCTCGAAACTCCCGAGGTTATCTATATCCTTCAGCATCTGGTTAAAATCAGGGTCGGCAAAAGCCGCAGCCGCGGCGCCGAACATCAGCAGTATAAGTAAAATCTTTCTCATTTATTTTCCTCTTTAATTTGTGCTTCGCAGCGCATCAGCCGGCTGAAGCCGGGCGGCTTTGTTGGAAGGAAAGAATGCCGCGGCCAGGGTAAGCCCGCTTACAAGCACAAAATTAACTAAAACCTGCCATACGGAAAGTTTAAACGTCATATACCCGTTCTTCATCAGCATAAAAGCCGGGGTTTCGAGTCCCCAGTATATCTGCATCAGGATAAACATCGTAATCGCGGCAAGAATCAGCCCTATCACAACTCCAATAACCGCAATGAAGAATGCTTCATACAAAAACAGCTTACGGACTATTCCGCGCTGCATTCCGACCGCGCGCATCGTACCTATCTCTTTTGTGCGCTCCATCAGCACCATCCGGAAGGTGTTTGTAACTCCGACCATGATTATACCGAACAGAACAAGCAGGATTATCAGCGCGGCTGTGTTCAATACGTTGACAATCTGCTGAACCTCTTTCATGACGTCGTTGAGGGTCATCAGCCGGAAACGCAGACCGGACCATTCCTCTTCATCCTCCTGTTTCAGCATTGCGAGGATCGGGTTTTCACCGTCATCACTCGAATCGCGGTCGAACATATTAACCTTTGTTTTCAGATTCGCGTACAGCGCCTCTGCGGTACTGTCGATCATAGCCGGATCGTTCAGATAGATTCCGAGTACCATGTATTCATCAGGCTCGAGGTTAAGAAGTTCGTTTACATATGAAATATTCGCGTATGCAGTAGTGCTTCCGAACATACTCGCGTCAACGAGGATTCCGGTAAGGACAAACTCGCCTACGTTCTGCTGTCCGGTGTATGTACGGCATTTGACCAGCAGCCTGTCGCCTATTTCAACATTCAGCTTCTCGGCGACCTTGTCGCTTAGAATAATTCCCTGCCGGTTTGAGGCAAGGTCATCGAATGTACCTTCAGTCAGGATTATCCGTTCGCGAAAATACTCTTCCGAGCTCCAGTCCGCCCCCGTCACCGACTGCTGTACGTCTTCGCCTTCGAAGATCAGCGTAGCGTCGAGTTCCGAACGCTTGGTCAGGTATTTCCACTGAACGTCTGTTTCATCGATTGCATTCATTAGAACATCGTCATTTCTAACCAGCGACAGGGTCTTTCCTGAATCGGATTTTTCGACACCGTCAATAAATATATGCCCGGCCATCATATTGGAAAAGTTCTCGCTCACGTTTTCGATGAAGCTTCCGGCAAAACCGTTAATCATTGTTATTATATAGATACCGAAGGCTATCGCGGCGGCAAGAAGCACAGTCCGCTTTTTCTGCCTTGTAAGGTTTCTAAATGCTATTTTAATATCTCTCATCACATATTCCTATTCGGTGGACATCGCCTTGATAGGCTGGACCTTGAGCGCGAGTCTTAACGGGTACACATTCGCAACCATACCGATCACAATTACGATTATCCATGAACCAATAACAGAGAAAACCGAGAAAACGGGTTTAAGCACCGGTCCTGCAAAAAGGATTTCAAGAAACGGGTTTGAGGCTTCGAAGCCAATCCAGCCCACAATCAGAAGCACCAGAATACCCGCAAGCATCCCGATAAACCCGAAAATAACCGAAATTGTAAAAACTTCGGTCGAAACCATACTGCGGATAAATCCCTTCTGCGCACCCAGCGCCCTCATAGTGCCGATTTCAGCTGTGCGTTCAACAACGTTTATAACCAGGGTATTCATCATTATAATGATTGCTACCACCGCTACGAGAATGATTGCCACATTGAAAACTATCCGTATTACATCGGCGGTGGTGGAGAACGGTCCTGCGGCGGCCTTCCAGTCCCAGGCCCGCGCCTGAATACCGTTGTCGCTGAACCACAGGTTCAGCTCCGCAATAACCCTCGCAGCAGCCCGCTGGTTAACAGTCTTCAGCAGCATGTATTCCCAGGTTGCAGATTCCGGAACAGCAGGAGCTTCCCCGGCAGCAACAGTACCGCTGTCTTCGGAAAACATTCCGTCTTCGGTAAAATCCCGGGAGGCTGCCTCGTCAGCAGGGGACTCGCCCGAATCAAGTTCGAGAATGCTGAACAGGTTGTCTTCGGTCATCGCGAAATCAAGCTCGGCATCACCCGCCATGGTATCGGAATCAAACAGCGAGTCGAACGAGCCTGAATCAAGCAGCGCTGTTTCATCATCGGAGAGCTCAACCTCGCCCTGGTTGCCGAGGTTCATCCCTTTCAGCACACGGACCGTCTGGGCATCGATGTATGAGATATACGAAGCAGCTTCCGATTCATGTTCGAGTTCGTAGATTCCGACAATTTCGACCTCACGTATTTTAAAACCGGCGGACCCGGGCGCTGTAATAAGAATTTTATCTCCTACCCCGATTCCTGGCTCAAGTTCGAAGATCTCGTTCATGGTATCAATGTTCGACTGAGATACGATTAGGCCTTCCTCTCCGGGCTGAAGGTAGTGACCCTCAACAATTCTCGTGTTCTTAAAAAGGTCATGATACTGTTCGGGCTCGATGCCGAACAGAAGCCCCATGTAGGGCCCTTTGTCTTCCGCGGCGCGCTCAATATTGATGATTCCGAAACCGGTTACCTGGTTTGCTGTCCCGGTAACAAACGGAAGCTTTTCAACATGCTCCCTGATTTCGTCAAAATCCGGTATAACCGGTGTTTCTTCGAGACCGCCCGGGGACTGAACCCCGAACAGGGAGATATCGCTGCGGGTCAGCCCGGTAATCATAACATTGCCGGTGTAGTTATCTATAAATGCCCGCTCTATTCCGGTATCGATCGTGTTGATCAAGGTGTTGCCTACAACAAGTATCATTACGCCTACGGCCATAATAATACCGATAATCAGACTTTTTGAGCGGTGCTGCCTGAGATTTCTGACTGCTATTCTTAAAAGTACGGGCACCGCGCTACTCCCTGCATGCTCTTGAATCTTCCGAGCGGTAATTTTCGCTGATCATACCGTCACGCAGACGGATTATATGGTCCGCGACGTCTACGATTGAAGGATCATGAGTCGAGAATATAAATGTAGTGCCCAGATCACGGTTAACCTTTTTCATAAGGTTAATGATGGCGTCGCTCGTTACAGAATCCAGGTTGGCGGTAGGTTCATCAGCGAGTACAATTTCCGGCTTTGTAACAAGGGCGCGCGCAATCGCAACACGCTGACGCTGACCGCCGGACAGTTCGTTGGGTTTATGATTGCGCCATTCTTTCAGCCCTACTTCTTCTATAAGCATCTCGATCCACTCCGATTTCTCGGCTTTAGTCATCCGTGCTTTACCCAGAAGAAGCGGGAATTCTATGTTTTCGTATACATTCAGGACTGGAATCAGGTTGAAAGACTGAAAAATAAATCCCAGCACCTTGTGCCTGAGTTCGGTTATGGTTTTATCTGACAGTCCTCCGGTCTCGGTTCCGTTTATCAGAACCTTGCCTTCGGTCGGAACATCGATACAGCCAATCATATTCAATATGGTTGATTTACCGCTGCCGGAGGGCCCTGCGATTGATATAAAATCACCTTTACATATTTCAAAACTCACACCCTTCACGGCATGAACCTCTGTCTTGCCAAGAGGGTAGATCTTTTTAACGTCCTGCAGTTCGACAATAGCCAATATGAACTCCTTATAGTAATTGCATAGGAACAAAGATAATAATCACATTTAATCTTGTCCAATAATATATACCCATTTAATTCGAATTTATTCACTATTCAGCCTTTTTTAACAAATTCGCACCCCTCCGCTGTTACTGAAAAAAACAAATAATGCTATAAATCAGCTATGAAAAAGACGGCAATTATTTTTGACCACGACGGAACACTTGTAGATTCAATAGAAGCTATAGCTCTTATGACTAATAAGGCACTAGAACAGAACGGCTTTAAACCCTGTTCGCTTGAAGATATTAAATTCGGAATGGGATACCAGACCGATAAACGCATGGCATTTCACAGCGGGGCGGAAGACCCTGAAATGGTCATAAAACTGACCAAAAACTTCTACGAGCATATGCACTCAGGCGGAATTGAATATCTAAGGGTATATGACGGGATTAAAGACTCGCTTGATAAGCTTGCCGCAGCAGGTTACTCGATGGGGATGGTCAGCAACAACCAGGGTCTGTTTATCCGAAAAGCGGCAGCCCACCTGCACTACGCCTACGACCTTGAGATTATGCTCGGAGAAGACAATGTACGGGCAAAAAAACCATCCGGCGAAGGAATCCTGCAGGCTTGCGCAGGACTGTCGGCCGCCCCTGAAAACTGCTGGTATATCGGCGACGCGGAATTCGATCTGCTTGCAGCCCGCGCTGCCGGCGTCAAATCCGGCCTTGTAACCTGGGGAGCTCACCCCGAAGAGGAGCTTGTTACATACGGAGCTGACGCCATCTTCAGAACACCTGAAGAGATGACGGCATTTTTTCTTAATTAGCAGCAAGCTCCTCTGTAACCCTCAGAAGCTCAGGCAGCAGCTGCTTTTTGCGTGAAAGAATCCCCGGAAGGTCAAAGAGGTTCGGTTCAATTTTCCGGTAAACCAGAAGCTTCTCAGCCTCTTTGAAATCCGTCGTGAGCAGAACAGAATTTTCTTTGATCACATCGGTTACTAGCAGCAGGGCCCAGTCCAGCTTCTTTTCGCCGGCTATTGACTCCAGTTCGGTGACGAACTGTTCTTTAAGCCTATGCACCCCGTCAAGGGTTATAACCTCAGCCTGTCCTACGCCGAAACGGATGCCCTTTTCGTCATAAACCTTGAAATCCGCGCCGATCAGCTCGGCCGGCGGGGTTTTCTCAAGCACCGCGGAATTTTCAAGCAGTTTCTTTCCGTATTCTTCTATACTTAGCCCGCATATCTCAGAAAGCTTTGCCGCCGCCCGCCGATCCTGTTCAGTGGCGGTGGGCGATTTAAGAAGGACTGTATCGGAAAGGATTCCGGCCAGAAGAAGCGTTGCCGTTTCGCGGCTGATATCTAGGCAGGAACTTTCAAACCGGCTGAAAACTATTGTACAGGTACTGCCCACCGGCCGGACATCCATGAAAATCGGGTTCTTTGTCGGCTGGGGAGAGATCCTGTGATGGTCGATTATTTCTATAATTTCAGCCTGCTCCGCTCCGGTTACCGACTGGGATATTTCGTTATGATCGACCATTATTATCTTTTTAAGGGGTTTTTCTATAAAACAGCGCCGGGTTACAATTCCTGTAAAATCGTTACCGTCGAATACGGGAAGTCCGCGGTAATTGGAATTAACCAGCAGGTTCTTTGCCTCGTCAAAACCACATTCTGCGGGAATAATCACCGGACTGGCATTCATTATTTCCTTGACCGGTTCGCTGAGTCTCAGCAGCCTGATAGTTTCAGCCGTGTCGGCCTTCGAAATAAAAACTGTTCCGCTGAAATGCTCAAAATCATACGGAAGCTTCTTATCGTCAACACCCGTAAGAATCAGCGCCGGAAAATTCTTTTCAATCGAGAAATTGATCAGGTCTTCACGTAGTCCGACGACCATCACCGGCTTGTTCGGTCCCAGAGCTTCGATCCTTTCACGGCTAACCTCTATCGGCATAGCACCGGTCATAACCGGAGCCGTGAATTCAACATCTGTTCCTCGTTTATAGAAAAAACCGGGAAGAACATCCTGAAAGTTGTTTATTCTGAAACGGTAAACTGGCCTCGTTCCCAGATTTTCCGAAATAAGAAAACCGCTTATCTGGTGAATTGTCACGATTCCCCTGAAAACGGAACCATTCTCAAATACCGGTATACAGCTTATGTTCTCTTCATCAAGTGCTTTAATCGCATTAAACACCGGTTCATTGACATCGAGACTGACAATATCACGCCTGGTAACATCAGTTACCCTGGGACTCACATCCTTTATAAAGCCCGGAGGCGTAACACCTGCTGTTTCAAAAGCGGTCTTTGTCTGGTTATTCAGACTCCCGCATCTGACCGGGATATATTTATTTGAGCCGTCTATTCTGTTTTTATACTCTGCGTAGCACCATGCCGCACAGACGGAATCCATATCGGGATTACGGTGACCGGTTACAATTATTTCTGCCATTGAGTGGATTATATCTGTATGTAAAAATTGCGTCTATGTATTAAAAGCTTCGAAAGCGTAAACGTTATCAGACTGCAGCCGCAATTCATGTTTCTGCATCAATGCACGTGACCGTGTTCGATCTCTACCTCGGAGGCTTCCCGTACATCCACTACATCAACATCGAAATTGAGCGTCATACCTGCAAACGGATGGTTTCCGTTTATGGTGACCCTGTCGCCGTCGATACTGTCAATCCTTATGACCATTGACTCATCATCATCTTCGCCCATGGCTTCAAATTCCATACCCGGTTCAACCTTGTCGGCACCGTCAAACATTTCAATTGAAACTTCCTGAACAAGCTGCGGCTGGAATTCTCCGTAGGCTTCGTCAGGATCAACAGTGATCTTGATATTATCGCCGGGCATTTTCCCGTCGAGGACTTTCTCGAGCCCTGAAATCAGCGAACCGGATCCATGCAGATATGCAACGGGGTGGTCGTCGGTTTTGTCCAGAACGTTACCGTCACTGTCGGTAAGTGTGTAATTAATAGATACAACGCAGTTTTCTTTTATATTCATTTGATAAATATAGTACATTGAACAGCATCCGTAAACCTAAGCTTGGTCAAATGTAAAGTTTATGGTATTTTCGAGGCATGACTCTTCATAAAATAAAAATGATCACAAAACCTTTCTGGATTCCGCTGATTTCAGTGATCTATATCACTGCAGCTGATAAAACAGACCCTCTCGTCATCGCTGCGCTGCTCTTCGGGTATGCCGGGGATCTGTTACTTATGCGCAGCAGAAAGAGCTGGTTCGTGGCCGGAACTTTGTCTTTTCTTGTCGGTCATATCTTTTACATTATAGTTTTTATCAAAAGTGCTGGCGGCATCGAGGTTTTTACGAACCGCCCGGCAGCCGGTATTCTGTGTCTGCTGCCTTATATTCTTTACCTTGCACTTGTAAAAAAAGTGATGGGACATAACGTAAGTTCCGTCTTTATAGTGGCAGCAGTATATCTTTCGGTTGTCGCCTTGATGAGTTATTCAGCACTGCTCCGTGTGTGGAATATGCCCTTCCGTGATTTCTTTCTCACTTTTTCAGGAAGCATTCTCTTTCTGATATCCGACAGTCTCATCGGCGTCAGAAATTTTAAAAGGAAATTCAGGGGAATAGGAACAGTGATAGTTGTTACCTACATCGCGGCACAGCTGCTGATCATAGCCGGGCTGGTTTAGCAATTCCAAGATACCGCTTCAGCTCATCAAGAAAATTGGGGGTAAAAATATCCTTTTGAACACCTTCGGCAGCTTCAAACAGTTCTGAAAGATTCCAGAAACGCCCGTCTTCGATTTCGGATTCCTGAATGCTGATTTCACCGTCCCAGACCAGCCGGTAGGTCGAAACATACTCTGATTCAAAACTGTTTCGGTGCAGATATTTGTACAGGAATTCGAATGAATCCGGTTCAGCCGATATCCCCAATTCTTCCCTGGTTTCGCGCACAGCCGCTTCCGGGTAAGACTCGCCCAGATCTACATGTCCGCCGACCGAGGTATCCCATTTTCCTGGCTGAACTATTTTATTCATAGCCCTTTTCTGCAGAAAAAGAGCGCCGCTGCTGTTGAATACAAGTACATGGGCAACCCTGTGTATCAGTTCCGGATTGCCGTGAACCTCATCACGTGAAACTATTCCTATTATTTTATCATCTTGATCTACGTGATCAAATCTCTCTTCCATCTGTCGTCCTCGTTCTTTTTTGAGTGCATAAGGATTTTGTACGCAGTACCGCTCTCCCGGCCGATCTCCACCGTTCCTGCCAGCTGATTTACAATGACGCCGACAAGTGACAGACCTATTCCCGGACTGCTTTCGATCGAGATATCCGCATCAAGCCCGGGACCGTTGTCGGAAAAGTTAATCATAAACTCATCGCCGTCTATGTCTGATACGGTAATATCCATCTTTACGGTCTTACCGCTGTCTACTGATGCGTACTTGAACACGTTGCTGATAAGCTCGTTAATGATTATACAGCAGTATACGGCAGTATCAATATCGCGCCGGATTCCGGTTTTAGAAATATTGATGCTGTAGGCCCCCGGTTCAGGTGAGAAATACTCTATCAGACTCTCAGCAACTTCTGAAAAACACGATTCAAGATTTATTCCCGACAAATTATCAGTGTTATACATGTAATTCTCGACAAAACCCATAGCCCCGATTCTGTTGATTGCTGTTCCAAGCGCGGATTCGACCCCTGCATCATTTACAGTACCCATCTGAAGATTGAGCATGCTCATTATTATCTGCAGATTGTTTTTTATACGGTGATGAAGCTCCCTTATAAACAATGTACGTTCATCAAGCAGCGTCTTAAGATGTTCTTCATTTTTCCTTCTTGCCTGAAGTTCATTTTCGGTCACAACAGAGTAAAAGAAGATAATCATGGACGGAATAACCAGAAGCTCAAAATATTCTTCGTAGCGGTCCAGGCTCGGATTAATACCGCTGTATTCGAGTACATTAGCGACTGCTACAAAAATTACAATCAGTACTGAAATTGAAAGAAAAATTCCGCTTTGCCAGAATAAAACTTCTTTTTTTACAGTTCTGATTATCATAATAACACCGACAGCACCGGTACAGGCACCAATCATATTTAAAGCTATTATCAGCGAACTCATGAACCGGACCTTTTCCTAAGAAAATACCTGTAAATGCCTATCGTTATCACAACCATGGCGAGGTTGAACAGCAGGTGCTCAAGCACATTAAAAAAATCAGGAAGAATGAAAGTTTCAATCACAGAGAATATATGGCTCAGGACAATCAGGATGATTCCGTAAATCATGAGCCGATAACGGTGGAGCTGCATTCTGTACCTTGCAATAAACAGAAACAGAAGGCAGATTAAATCAATAACAATATTTAAAAGTTCATTTATTTCTACCACGTATGCAACGACCCTTATTAAACAATTATATGAGTAGTTTAGTAAAAAATCAAATTTGACCTTTTTCGTAACCGGTTATTTCATCCGGGACATTATACTGAAACCAGCTGACCCTTCCCTCCGTCACCGCATCGCGCAGCAGCCGTTCTATTCTGGATAGACTCTTCGCCTTTCCGCTTTTTACCTCGACAAGCACAATCTCATCAATACGGCCTTCGTCCATTCCTTTAAGAACCAGCAGGTCGACCGGCTTTCCTATAAACCTGCATTCATTCGGATTGAACGGAAAATCGGGAAGAAAGGGCGCGAGCTGCTCGGAAAACTGCCCTCCGAGAACTGCCCTCGACCTCTTGATCCGGTCCCGAACAATCCGGTCCATCTTGTTTTTTTCCCAGTCGCGCTGTTCAGCCTTCCGTCCGGTGCTTCTGCCGAGACTGAAGGATATAAAAATCAGAACAGCAGCCGCGGCAATCAAAATCAGCAGTGTAAATTCGTAGTTCATGCCTGATTATATCATTTGTAAATTCCGCCGCAACAGTAAAACCGGTAATGAATTTGTGGAAATTTCGGAATATTTCTATTTCTTCCTTGACAAACCGCGCACAAGAGTGCATATTGTGTATATACGTTATACACAGTCGGAACAGGAGGACAGATAAATGGCAATGCTTAAAGTCGAAAATCTATGTAAGCGCTATGAAAAATTCTACCTTGATAACGTTTCATTCAGCCTTGATGAAGGTTATATTATGGGGTTCATCGGAAGCAACGGGGCGGGTAAAACAACGACCCTGAAGGCAATCCTGAATATGATACAGAACGACGGCGGAAGCGTTGAAATCTTCGGAAAGGCATTTACCGAGAATGAAATTCACATAAAACAGGATATTGCCTTCATGCTGGGCAGCAGCGATTACTATCTTCGCAGCAGGGTAAAAACAATTACGAATGTAGTAAAAAGATTTTATTCAAACTGGAACCAGCAGGCATATGAAAACTACATGAAGCGGTTCAAACTTGATCCAGGGAAGAAGATCTCGGAGCTTTCAGAGGGAATGCGGGTTAAATATTCAATCACCCTCGCCCTTTCTCATGAAGCAAAACTGATTATAATGGATGAACCGACTTCAGGACTCGACCCTGTCGCGAGGGACAATCTTCTTGAGTTATTCCAGGAACTCGTGGAAGACGGGAGCAGAAGTATTTTATTCTCGACTCACATCACTTCGGACCTCGAAAAATGCGCCGATTATATAACCTACATTAACAGCGGAAAAATAATCGCGTCCGAAACTAAGGATGATCTTATTGAATCCTTCAGAATCGTAACCGGTTCGGAGGGCGATCTTGAAAAGGTCGAAGATTACCTTATTGCACATAAAAAGAATTCATTCGGGTTCACCGGGCTGATCAAAACTGATGAGCTGAAGAACTTCGGTTACCTTAAATCAGAAACCCCGTCCCTCGACGATATAATGATTTACCACGCAAAAAGGGAGGAAAACTATGAAGAAGCTGCTGTATAAGGAATTCAATCTTTCTATTCATAAAGCCTTTTTTCTCGTTCCGCTTCTGACAGGCGCCCTGTTTATGATCCCGCAATGGCCGTATTTTATCGCGCTGATGTATTTCTTTTTTATCTCGGCTCCGAACATTCTCAGTTCGTACAATGCCAAAAGAGACTATACGTTCACCATCATGATGCCTGTTGCGAAAAAGGATATAGTGACAAGCAAGATCCTGGCTTTTATGATCCTTGAAACAACACATCTTATTTTCGGAATAATATTCGCGATCCTGCATAACGCCGTATATAGAACCCCCAATTTCATGCTTGACCCCAACGCGGCTTTCTTCGGATTATCATTCATTATGTTCGGGCTGTTCAACCTGCTCATGTTCCCGATGTATTTCAGGACAGCAAATAATTTCGGCTTTCCGGTCACCATTTCGTGTATTATTACCATATTCTACGCATTCGGAGTCGAAATGCTTGTAATATTCAATAAAGCTGCCGCTGAAATTCTTGAAGGCCGGGAGCCGGGAAATATTGCCGTTCAGTATGGAATACTTGCAGCCGGTATTATCATTTTTCTTGCTGCAAGTTATATTTCGATCAGGATTTCAGCAAAAAGGTTCGCACAAGTTAATCTATGACGGGAATTATCATATCGAATACATCTGACAAACCTATCTATCAGCAGCTGTTCGAACAGATCAGCTCACAAATCCTGAGCGGCGGGCTAAAGAGCGACTTCAGCCTGCCGCCTATCAGGACTGCCGCGAAGGAACTCAGAATAAGCGTAATAACAGTTAAAAAGGCATGGGAGGAACTGGAACGGGCTGGATTGATTTATACAATAACCGGTAAAGGCTGTTTCATCTCGGACCTGAGCAAAAACGAACTCGACGGCAAACGCGGACAGATACTTAAGGAACAGTTCAGCCGGGACATCAAATTCTACGACAACCTTGAAACTACAAAGGAAGAATTCATCGGACTCGTCGACGAACACTTTTCCGTTTAGGCAATATCCATACAGCAGCGGTTTCGGCCGCTGTTTTTTGCTTTATACAGGTATTCGTCAGCCCTTTTTATCAGACTATTCATATCGTCCCCCGGATGGACTTCTGCTATTCCAAAACTTGCTGTAACCTGCCGATCAATTTCATAAAAAGAATGCTGTTCGGTTAATTCCCTGATTCGTTCTGCTATTTCGGCCGCTTCATCAAGCCCCGCTTCGGTGACGATCAGCAGAAATTCCTCGCCGCCGTATCTGAATGCTATGTCGGCATCGCGTGAACCCCGCCTGATTATCTCTGCAAAATCCTGCAGAACCCGATCTCCGGCGGTATGTCCGAATTCATCATTGATACTTTTAAAATGATCAAGGTCAGTAAATATTATGGAAAACGGGTTACTTCGCCGGTTGAATAAAGCAATCTGATGCTCGAGAAATTCATCAAGGTAATGCCGGTTATGAAAGCCTGTCAGCGAATCATGAAGAGCAACCTCCTCGAGCTGTTTGTTTTTTTCCTTAAGACTTTCATTTGCTTCAAAGAGTCTGTAACCCATATTTTCCTGCGAAAATGAAAAATAGAATGCGCTGACAGAAATACCGATAAGCGGAAACATCCCGAGCAATGTGAATATATCGGGGCTAACCAGCCTGTACGCTATGATAAAATACAGCATTCCACCAAGGATAATAATCAGAATCAGCCTTGTCCCGACCCGAAACAGAAAGGTCAACATCAAACAGCCGAAAATGTATGCGGTATAATTGAAAGCGTTAAAGTAGAAGGAATCCAGCAGAGAAAGATTAACAAAACCGAAGAACAGAATAATTACGGTTACAGTGATCATTGCCTCCGCAGCATTATTCCCAAGCCGCTTTTTTACAACAGGCAGTAGCAGTCTGGAAGCTGCCGCGGTAAGTGTTCCGATAAGATATATGCAGGAATATTCCTTTTGAATAACAACATCCGAAATCCGGTAGTAGATATCTCTCACAATAAAAATTATTCCCGCGCAGATAATGATGAGCAGAAAAATTATAAATCGTCTGTAATTACTTTCAAAACGGGCAGTATCATAGTCGCTAATTTTATTTGATGAGACATCTTTCATTATGGTTAGTATATATCAGTTTCACTGTTCACAACAGTAATTACTGTAAAAGCCTCCATTTACTCGGAATGTGATTTTCGGTATACTGCGGTAAAACAGCCCCACAGAGAGGTTCATAATGATCAGGATTAACGAAAATTATTCAAAACTTAAAGCATCATATCTGTTTTCAGATATTGCAAAACGCGTAAGCGCATTCCAGCAGGCAAACCCTGATAACAAACTTATAAAACTCGGAATCGGCGACGTGACGAAACCGCTTACTCCGGCATGCCTTGAAGCGTTTCACAGGGCAGTCGATGATATGGCAGCTGAAGAAACCTTCCGCGGCTACGGACCCGAACAGGGTTACGGCTTTCTGCGCGAGGCTATCGCCGCCAATGATTTTGCCGCGCGCGGATGTGATATCAGCGCTGATGAAATATTCATCAGCGACGGTTCAAAATGCGATACAGGCAACATCCAGGAAATATTCTCAAACGACTGCGTAATTGCGGTACCGGACCCTGTCTATCCCGTCTATGTAGATACTAACGTAATGGCGGGCAGAACCGGAAACTGGAAAGACGGCCGCTACGAGGGACTCGTTTACCTCGAATCAACGAATGAAAACGGATTTGTACCGGAACCGTCGTCGGAAAAGGCCGACGTTATCTATCTTTGTTTTCCGAATAACCCCACAGGGGCCACTGCTACGAAAGCACAGCTCGAAGCCTGGGTTAAGTATGCGCTTGACAACGATGCGCTAATCCTTTTCGACGCAGCTTATGAAGCATTCATCCGCGACGATTCGATTCCTCACAGCATCTACGAAATTGAAGGCGCCAGAAAATGCGCAATCGAATTCAGATCCTTTTCAAAAACTGCCGGATTCACCGGAACCCGCTGTGCCTTTACAGTAATTCCAAAAGAATGCAGGGGATTCACATCTTCAGGTGAACGTGTCGAGCTCCACGCAATATGGAACCGGAGACACAGCACAAAGTTCAACGGAGTTTCCTACCCCGTACAGCGGGCTGCCGAGGCTGTTTATTCCGATCAGGGAAAGAAGGAAGTAAAGGAAATAATCGACTACTACCTGAACAACGCGCGCATTATCCGCAGCGAAATGACAAGCCTCGGTTATACCTGTTACGGCGGCGACAACTCTCCGTATATATGGATTGAAGCAGGCATGGATTCACTTTGACCTTCTGCTTAAGAAGGCCGAGGTCGTCTGTACCCCGGGCAGCGGTTTCGGCAAATGCGGAGAAGGTTTTATAAGGATCAGCGCTTTCAATTCAGTTGAAAATGTTAAAGAAGCTATGCGCAGGCTTGAGAAGGCGCTTAAAAAATAACAACAGGGGCGGTGGCGGCAAATGTCGGATTATAACTCTTTTCAGGAAAACTTCGCTCAGTTCATTTTGTCAGCCTCCGGCTTCAGGAAGGTTTTTGCACCGGCTGAGGGAGGCCTGCCTGCCGACGAAAACCCGGCTCCGGGTATTTCTGAAGAAGACATTACCGCCTGCGCCGTTATTGCCAGTGTATACGGTCAGCTTCTGTCCGAAAGAGGCGGCAAAACCATCGCTGTCGGAATGGATGCCAGACCGACCGGCCCTGCGATTGCCGCGGTTTTAATAAAAACGCTATCGGATCTTGGATTCAAAGTGCTCTATTCGGGAGTGACAGCGGCTCCCGAACTGATGGCCTGGGTTAAGACCAACCCAGGCATCGACGGTTTCGCCTATATCTCTGCAAGTCACAACCCCATCGGCCATAACGGTTTCAAATTCGGGTTTGAAGACGGCGCTGTTGTCGGCGGAGAGCTTTCGAAAAAATTCATCTCTGCAATAATTGCCGCGGCGGTCGACGAAGATGTCTACAGCAAATACTCTTCATTTGAGTCAGGCTCAGTACTCCCGGATCCGTCTGCAGCCAAAGCCGAAGCAGCCGAAGCCTACAGGAACTTCAGTAATGAGGTCATTTCAGGACTGCCTGCAGGAACGAAACAGGATACCGTTCTGAATGAAATCCGCTCGGCAGCAGCTTCGATCGGCATCATTGCTGAACTCAACGGATCCGCACGCGGTGTAAGCATCGACAGGGATTACTTCAGCTCGTTCGGAATTAAGAGCCGGTTTCTTAATGACGTCCCGGGGCAGGTTGTACACAGGATTGTTCCCGAGGGGACCTCTCTCGACATGTGCCGCGAAGCGCTTGAAAAAGCCCATGCTGAAGACAGCTGCTTCATCCTCGGTTACGTTCCCGACAACGACGGTGACCGCGGCAACATCGTATACATCAACGATCATACCGGCTGCGCTGAAATGCTCGAAGCGCAGGAGGTCTTCGCTCTGTCGGTTAAATCCGAGCTCGAATTTCTCAGGCGAAGCTATCACAGCGTTAAAGCCGCTGTTGCCGTCAACGGTCCGACATCGATGCGGATAGAACGCATAGCCGCCGGCTACAATGCTGAAGTTTTCCGCGCAGAGGTCGGCGAAGCAAACGTAGTAAACCTTGCAGCCGAAAAACGGAATGAAGGCTTTGAAATCAGAATCCTCGGCGAAGGCTCGAACGGCGGAAACATAACCCACCCTGCCACAGTACGAGATCCGCTGAATACAGTTTTCGCAATTATAAAGCTGCTTGCCTTCGGCGGTTACAGTTCTGTAACCGAAGCTGTAGATTCGCTTCCGGCCTTTTCCAGTACCAGTGCTTACGAACCTGAAGCAAAAATGCAGATCGGCAGCATAAGCCACGCCGAACTCAAGGCTAATTACGAGTCAGCTTTTCCGTCGGAGTTTGAATCCATTAAATTTGACCTTAAAAAGCGCTTTGGAATTACCGGCTGGTATGAAGTCAACTACGAGGGGACTGCGGCCCGAAAAGGTGTCGGCGCCCAATTCCGGAGCGGAAAGCAGACCGGCGGACTTAAAATCATACTCACCGCGGACGAGGCTGATATCGCCTTCCTGTGGATGAGGGGCTCAGGAACGGAACCTGTTTTCAGGGTTATGACCGATCTCGAGGGTGGAAATGATGAAGGTATGCGGTATCTGCTCGAGTGGCAGAGAAAAATGGTTTCACTCGCTGCCGGATTGTAGGGCCGCATAAAGCTTTTAGCTTATTTTTGTACAAATACCTCCTCCATCAGCTCATTTTACAGCAATTTTTTACAAGTACATCACATTTTCAATATTCTGAAGCAATTCAGGTGCAGCCAAAAACCCATAAAGGCTTAAAACACCGCCCTTTATTTTCCAAAAATTACCCTTATAAAACAATACGGCAGCCATTTACCTTATTATATTTGTAATATAAACGACAAGGAGACGGATATGACCGGAAAACAGTTAGTATTAGATGTTCTTTCAGGAAAGGAAGTTGAAAGGGTACCCTGGGTACCGTATACAGGAGTACAGATAGCAAGTCTTAAAGGATACACCGCTGAAGAGATCCTTAAGGACGGAGACAAGCTGCTTGAATGCCTGCTTGAATCAAATATGCAGTACAGCCCCGACGGGCAGCCTGTGATATTTGATCTGCAGATAGAGGCGGAAGCACTCGGCTGCGACCTTCTATGGGCCGAAAAGGCACCTCCGACAGTCTGCAATCACCCGCTTGAGAGCGACAGAGACCTTAAGCTGAAGGTTCCCGGGCCGGAGGTCGGAAGAACCCCGTTAGTTCTTGATGTAATGAAACGCTTCAAGGCCGAAGTCGGCGATACTACTGCACTCTACGGCCTCGTCTGCGGACCATTTACCCTTGCATCGCATTTACGCGGTACGAACATTTTCATGGATATGTACGACGATCCTGATTATGTTAAATCCCTTTTAAAATTCACGACAGAAACCGCCAAAGCGTTTGCCGACTACTACATAGACGCCGGTATGGATATAATCGGAGCAGTAGACCCGCTGATTTCACAGATATCGCCTGATTCATTCAAACAGTTTATGAGTGAACCCTACTCCGACTTTTTCAATCACGTAAGAAACCGCGGAGTAAAATCATCCTTCTTTGTATGCGGCGACGCGACCAAAAACCTCGAGGTCATGGGGGCAACACAGCCGGACTGCCTGTCTATCGATGAAAACATCGACCTCGTAAAAGCAAAGGAAGTTACCGACAGTTTCGGAATAACCATATCAGGAAACATTCAGCTTACTGTTGTTATGCTGCTTGGAACACAGCAGGACTGCCAGAAGGCGGCTATCGAAAAAATCGACCAGATGGGAACAAAGGGATTCATCCTTGCCCCTGGCTGCGACATGCCGTTCGATGTACCCAAGGCTAATGTGATAGGCGTAGCCCAGGCAGCACAGGATTACGAGGCGACGAAAAAGGTAATCGAAAACTATACACCCGAAGCCCTCAACATCGAAGTGGAACTCCCCGATTATGCAAACCTTAAGAAACCCCTTATTGAAGTCTTCACAATTGATTCAGCTACATGCGCAGCCTGCGGTTACATGAAAGCAGCAGCTGACGGTATGCTCGATGAATTCCCCGGTCAGATTGATATTATTGAACGCAAGATTACAGAGGCTGAAAATATCGCACGATGTGGTAAAATGGGAATTGCGAACCTTCCGACAATCGTTATCAACGGTGAGGTAAAATATATTTCCATCATCCCGAACAGGGTTGAACTGAAGAACGCGGTCGCGGTTAAAGAAGTTCTTTAATTTTCGAAGCACAGGAGGAGTGATAAAAATTCCTCCTTGACTTTTTATCACCTAGTTGTTAAGCAATGCTTAACAACTCACGATTCTCGTCATCCATGACTCGAGGCTAACGCCGAGTTTTTATAGGAGCTGTTATGAAAATTTATTTTGTAAGCGGATTTCTTGGAAGCGGTAAAACAACATCGATTATTAATGCCGGAAGAATACTGATGGCAGAGGGATTGAAAACCGGGGTGGTAACAAATGACCAGGGCAAATACCTTGTAGACAATTATTTTGTGAACGCCTCCGGAATCCCGTCGATCGAGGTTGCCAACGGCTGCTTCTGCTGCAACTATGATGATTTTGATTCTCACCTTCTTGACCTGGCAGAGAATGAAAAACCCGACATCATCTTTGCGGAATCCGTCGGCTCCTGTGCCGATATTGTAGCGACGGTAATGAAACCCCTGAACGAGTTCAGGGCAAACTATTCAATCCAATCCTCGCTTACGGCATTTACCGACGGCAGGCTTCTTAAAGCTCGGCTCTCCGGCGGAAAGCTTCCGTTCAGCGATGACGTAATCTATATCTTCGACAAGCAGATTGAGGAATCCGACATCCTCGTAATAAACAAGAGCGACCTTTTAAGCGATGCCGACGGAGCAGAACTGCTGGCGGAAGCAAAGCGCAGGTATCCCGAAAAGCGGGTGCTTCTGCAGTCAGCCTTCAGTGACGATAATCTTTCGGCCTGGATGACTGAAGCAGACGGATTTTCGTCATCGGCACTTAATAAACCTTCAATGGATATGGACTATGCACGCTATGCCTCCGGTGAGCTGAAAATGGCATGGTTCGACAAGATATTCAGCGTTAAAAGCAGCTCGGAAGATATCGGTGAAGCAATCGATTATATTTTCAGTTCCGTAGGCGAGGTACTGAACGCGGAACAGCAGGGCGTCGGCCACCTTAAGCTGTTCATCAAACCGGCTGCCTATCCGGCCATGAAAATAAGTCTCACAGGCATGGACGGTTCCGCAAAACATCAGATAAAAACAAAAATAGGCGCAGAGGCAAGGGTTGTATTGAATGCAAGGGTTGAAACCGAACCCGATAAACTCAGCAGCATTGTCAATAATATTATCAGCAGCGCTGCTGACAGGTACAAGCTTGAAGTAAATACTATCGAAGAGAATTCGTTCAGACCCGGCGAACCGGCTCCTGTGCACCGGTTCGCGTAATCCCGAATTACCAGCCTCCGGAAGCACCGCCTCCGCCGAAGCCGCCTCCGCCGCCGGAAAAACCTCCGCCGCCGAAGCCGCCCCCACCGCCGAAATTATCCCAGCGGTCATTTCGGCGGCCTGAGTTCATCATTGAACCAAGGAACAGCCAAGGAAGAATACCTCCGCGCCTCCGGCCTCGCCGCCCGAGCCGGCTTATGGATGAAAAGATAATGATTATAAAAAAGATGATAACGTTAAAGGGAATACTTGCCCCCGATGACGATCTGCTTTCGGAAGCAGACTGCTGAGCCGCGGCGATATCCTCAGAGCTGATATCCGCTGTTTTCATTATTACGCCGCTCACTGCCGACGCACCGTCATAAAGACCCTGCGCGTAATTTCCCTCACGGAAACGCGGCAGCATCAGTTCCCTTATAATATATCCGGACTTTGCGTCAGTAAGATCTCCCTCAAGCCCGTACCCAACCTCTATTCGAACCTTTCGTTCCTTCAGAGCAAGCAGAATCAGTGCACCGTTATCCTTTCCAGCCTGTCCAAGCTTCCAGTCTTCAGCGACTTTCATGGAATAGCCCTCGAGTGAGTCGGTACCAAGATCTGGTATAGTGAGCACCGCAACCTGTGCCCCGGTAGTCTTTTCGAGTGTCAGCAGAAGCTGTTCAATTGCAGCTTCATCATTCGCCGAAAGGACACCGGCCTTATCTACAACCGGACCGTCAAGGGCAGGCACCTTCAGCGCCGAAACAGAGGAAAGAAGAGCGGCTGATAAAAAAATGCTTAAAAATAATATCTTCTTCATCTCAGTCCTCCAGAAAAACGATTCCGTCCGGGAGTTCATTAACATCATCCTTTTGCACAGGAAAATGTTCCTTCAGTATGGCCGCGCAGTCAAGGATTGCCGTTTCAAGTCCAGCAGCCGCATCACCTTTTTTTATATTGGCAAGCAGCTTTTTAAGAATGCCGTCCCAGGCGTCCTCGCCCACCTTCGAGTTGATTCCTTCGTCGGCAATTATTTCAACCTGCCGCTCCCTGAGTGATATAAAAAACAGGATGCCGGTTCTGTCGCGGGTATTCACTGCACCGGACTCGGTAAAATGAACAAGCGCACGCCGGTGAACGTTCTTTTGTATCACAGCTTTAGGGACTATCAGTCTGTCGAACCCGGGCAGGTTGGAAAGAATATACAGCAGCCCGATTACCAGCAGCGTTGCAGCACCGTAAAAGGCTGTAACGTGCCAGGGGTGCGGCTCCCAGAACAATCCTGAGAGCCGGCTTTCAATGCCGCTGTGAAAAAACATAGCCGTGGTGTAGAAGACAAATCCCCCGACGAGCGCGAACACAAGCTCGGCAAAAGCGTAGTCGGAACTCTCCCTGATTACGGCAGTCAGAACCTCTCCGGATGAAACGGATTCCACATGGGCAGCTGCCTTGTTTATCTTTTCAATTTCTTCTTTTGTGAATTTAAAATCCGCCATTACTCAGAACTCCACTTTCGGAGCGGTTTCGGCCCCCTCGGATGCAGTAAAATAAGGCTTCGGATCAAAACCGGCCATATTTGCTATAATCACCCTCGGAAACTGCTTTATATAGGTATTGTATGTCTGAACTGTATCATTAAACCTCTTACGTTCGACAGCGATCCTGTTTTCAGTGCCTTCAAGCTGATCCTGCAGTGCAAGAAAGTTCTGATTGGCCTTCAGCTCAGGATAATTCTCTGTAACGACCAGAAGTCTCTGAAGCGCTCCGCCGAGAGTCGACTGCGCCTCCTGAAAACGTGCAAAGGCTTCCGGATCATTCAGAAGTTCATCCGACATTTTCATCACACCGCCGGCGCTCGCCCTTGCCTCAGCAACAGCAGTAAGGGTATCGCTTTCGTGCGCGGCGTAGCCCTTCACGGTCTCAACAAGGTTCGGAATCAGATCAAACCTTCGCTGGTAAACGTTCTCAACCTGGCTCCAGGATGCTTTTACACCCTCTTCCATCTTTACCATTTTGTTGTAAGTTCCGGCAAACGAACCGTAAATAATCAGAATCAGGATTACCACTATCGCAATCGGGATAATCACTTTAAGCGCTTTTCGGGGCATTTTCTATCTCCTAAAATTTTCTTTACTATGGGACGGCAGTCTTTAGTTAAAAAGCCCGTTCGTTCCCTGCTGTATATTAATACATTTAAGGTAATAGGATATTCACATTGAAGGCAAGAAACTTTTTAATAGTAAACGGTTAATTATGATTCAGGTATTATTTACAGAAACGGGTACTGTACGCGGAGGTCCCTTCAAACTCGGTTTTATCCGGAAAATGCGCGCAGATCCTTTTATTCAGATCTTTTCTGATTCGTGATGAGATCGAGATTTCGCCAGGTTCCGTACCGAGCTTCTCAAGGTGTGCAGCATAGTTGATGGTATCAGCGACTATATGCCCGGTGTCGAGCGAAAATCTGAATTTGCCGCAGTCGAGTCCCGCACGAAGCACAATTTTATCGCTGATCGGCAGTTCAGGTTTGAGATTGAATACATTCATTGAAGACTGAATATCCATGGCACAGAGAACCGCACGTTCTTCATGTCCCCTGAAGGTAAACGCAATAAGTCCGCCGTCTCCTGCGAAATTCCAGATGCGGCCTTCATATTCATATACCTTCCGCTCGAGGAAAGTCCTCAGATGATAATAGACTTTTTCCATTTTTGATGCGCCGTATTTCCGTACCAGCGCGGAGTTTCCGGTAATATCAATGCTCATTATTGAGAAAAGATAATATTTCCCGTCTTTAAGCGAGCCCCAGTTTACAAGATTTTCAATGTCCTTTTTACTGTGGTTAAGCTTCCGTTTATTAAAATCGTAGACTATACCGCTGCGAGAAAGTTTATTCAGGTAAGCTTCGAGCCCCTTTACTTCGACAGACTTCCCGTTAAGCATGCTGTCGTCAAGTTCTATCATCAGTTTGATAAGATCGAATGTCTTCTGTTTTGTGTTCAGGTGATCCACAAGAATCCCGGCAGTCCTGCCCGATGAAAGAGTAATATGATTCGCTTCACCTGATATTTTACGGCTGCAGTATCCCGGCAGAATCATACCGCCGATTTTATCAAGCTCATCAGCGGTAAAATTATTCGAAAGGATTTCGGTGGTTTCATTGAGTAACGACGGTTCGAGCACACTTCCTCCGGATCACATAATAACATCTGATGCGCATCAACGCAACAAATATGACTCACATCGTAACACAGGAGATTGATTCAGCAGACAGCTACTTGGACGTCAGATTAAAGACACCGTCCCAGTTGGCTGGAGGAGCCTTCTTCTGATATTCGCTGCACCGCTTCATGTAAATCGCGGCAGGGCCGTCTTCAGGATCTATGCTGAGAACTTTCTGGCAGTACTCTCCGGCCTTTTCCCATTCCTTGTTCTCAAATTCCTTAAGAGCATCATGGAACAGGCTGACAATCTCAAGCGACTTGTCATTGGCAAGCGCGGTTTCATCGACCAGTTCAAAAAGACGAACCGGTTCATTAATTCCGACAACCCTGACCCTGTCGAGTTTTCTGAGCAGAAAGTCATCCCCAAGTTCGTCCGCCGTCATTGAACTTATCAGCTTCCAGCAGTCATACTGTTTGTTCACTCCCTCAAGCCTGGCCGCAAGGTTTACTGCATTTCCCATTATTGTATAGTCCATCTTTCTTGCAGTACCCATGTTTCCGACAACCATGTCGCCGGTATTGATTCCGATGCGGGTCAGCAGCGGAAAGGGTGTAATGTTATCTGCAATAAAATGTTCATTCATAATTTTTTCGAGCTTTTTCATCCTGATTGCGGCCCGGCAGGTTCGTCTTGCATGGTCGTCGAATTCAACAGGAGCACCGAAGAAAGCGATTATCGCATCGCCTTCGTATTTATCGATCGTTCCGCCCTCGTCCATAATCAGGTTGCTCATCTCTGTCAGGTACATGTTAAGTACTTTGACGAGGTCGGTCGGGTCAAGTTTTTCTGAAATTGTAGAGAATCCCTTAACGTCGGTAAAAATTGCCGTAATGTGCTTTTTCTCACCGCCGAGTGAAAGCTTATCAGGGTCATCGATCAGGTTTTCGATAACCGCATCCGACAGATAATGCCCGAACGCATTACGTATGTAACTCCGCTCCCTGGCGGTTTCAAGAAACTTCATAAAGCTTATAAACAGGAAGGTACCCAGAACCGAGAGCACGGGAGGCAGCAGCTGCAGGTATACGCCGGAAAGCAGAAAAACAGCTACTTCAAGTGCGAGAAGAACTATTATGATACCGATTCCCCAAAGAATCGAAGGCAGTGCGTCCATCTTTCTGATAATCATGTACAGCAGAAAGGTTATAATAATCGCGAGAAGAATCGAGATCCAAATCGACGAATCATCAAGAAAGCTGTTCTGGATTATCATGTTGATTACAGCGGCGTGGGTTCCGACGTTCGCGTATTCCTTCGAAAACGGGTTAACTCCTCGGTCGAAGGTTGAGGTGGCCGATGAACCGATAATACAGAATGAGCCGTCGACCGCGTCCTTAATTATGTTTCGGGTCTTGATATAGTCAGCATACATCAGCCTGATTTCAGAAAACTGCTTCTCAACATATTTATCGGTGTCCTGAAAATACGCAACGTCATCGTCGGAAAGTCCGCCGGCCTCAAGAATATCCTTAATCTGGCCCCGGATTGCATTTTCAGTCTGTCCGTTTATAAACTTGTCAACTTCATTGAAAAAATATGCTCTCGAATCGCGGTAATCCTGCAGGTAGTCCCTGTTTCCGCCGGAAAGTATCTCGGCCTTGATGGATTCTGCGTAATTATAGGAATTGAAAAGGTCCTGATCACCCTCGTAATAAGTAAAGAACTGATCAGCTTCAAGCCCTCTGAGGCTTTCGATAAGTGCATCCTGCTGCCAGTCATGCAGAACCAGGTAATAATAGGACAGATGCCTGAAACTGCTCCAGTAATCCTTCGCAGGCCAGTTAAGCAGAACGGTACCGTCCTCGGCTCTCGGAATCTTTATATCACGCGGCTGTTCTTCACCGGGGATTTTTGCCCCCTTTATAAGCAGGTAACTGTCATTCAGTACAACATCCGGGTTTCCGGCCCACTCAAGAAACGGCGCCATAACAAGCTGTGCAAAAAATTTGCCATTGTAGCCGGTAAAAAGATTGATCCGCCGCCTGACACCGTCATTATCAATGATAATATTCGGGAATCCGGCGCCACGCCCTTCCTTGAGAAGCGTTGACAGCGCAGGATCGATACTTTCAGCCTCAGGGAATGAATCCGTTTCCGAAGTAATATTCTGATAGGCGATATTATCGAGTATCCACTGCCTGTAGTCTTCCGGTATATTGACATCGTAGTCGTCAACCATATTCACGGTAAGGAAAGCATCCTGATACAGATAAAGCGCTTTGCTGAAATACTCATCGTTGTCCCTTGTTACTTCCTTAACCTTGGAAATGAGGAGTTCCTTCGTCTGATCATTCAGTACCGTCAGATCCGATATATACTGTTCGGCAAGATCGGCAGGAATATTTCCCGCAAGGATAGCACCGAACAGGCCCTGAATATTACTGTTTATTGTCCCGAATTCATCGTCGAAAACACCGGGAAGCTCATTCTGAAGAAAATCCGGGTCGACGGCGACAGGGCTTTTCTGAACATACTCAATATCAAAAACAGCGTAATCGGAACCCAGCTCCTTCATTGTAATCAGCCCGTCCGCCACAATATCACGGCTCCAGGGCCACACGCCGACTTTTTCGATGGACGTATCATCAATATCCATGAGGAGTATGCGCTGATCTTCAGGTATATGCTTTTTAATATGCAGAAGAACGTCGTAAAGCCTGTTCTCGAGTGTGGTCAGGGCCCCGAAATAAGCAAGAAGTGAAAAAACTGCTACAATGATAATTGCAACAAAAACTTTAATATTGATCTTTGTACCCATAAATTAACTGACCTTTATTCAAAAAACATTTGAAAGCATCTCTTGTAAGTACTATACTTTAATCGTAGTATAATCCATAAAATGGAGAAAAGGTATGCAAAAAAACCATGTTTTTCTGATTTTAACTGTTGCTCTTCTTGTTTTCGCAGCAGCAGGCGTTTTTGCACAGTCTGCAGATATTGTTGACAATCTGCTGTCGCAGGAAAACGCCCGATTCGGGGAAGCCGTATATATGATAGCAGTCGGAAGCGGCCTCGCGAGCGAATCTGTTTCCATAGCTGACGCGGTGAAAATAATAAAGGACAAGCACTGGACCGGAGCGTTTAAAAACAGCACCGACCCGATTACGCTTGGCGAGGTGTCTTTTATAACCATGAAGGCCCTGAAGATCCACGGCGGACTGATGTACACCCTCTTTCCTTCTCCGAGATATGCAGTCCGGGAACTTGCGTATCTTGGTTTCATAGAAGGTGAAGCCCATCCCGGAAACAAGATGAAGGGCGATCAGGTACTTGAGATCCTTTCCAAAGCGATAGCCTTTAAGGAGGGTAAATGATGAAACGCTTACCGGCAATCATTCTTGCTATTTCACTGATCACAGCCGCAGGCGGAAGTCTTGCGGCTTTTGACGTCGGAGGCTCTCTTACATCGGGCAGCAAGTACAACTTCGACTCTACAAGAGATCTGACAGCCGAAGCCCTCGGAGAAGTTTCAACAGAAGCAGCTCTCGGGCTGTGGCTTGAATCCGGGCGCGGCGAGCACCTGTCTTTCGAGATTAAAACCGACCTGATTGCCTCGATAACCAACGACGGTTTTGAGTTTTACATTAATCCCGATTACCTGAAATTCGACAGCCTCTACGAGGATCTCGAATACGGACCTTCGATCTTCGCAACGACCTTCGGAAGATTCAGAACTTCTGATTTTTCGACGAAGATCTTTTCACAGAAAATCGACGGTGCCGTATGGAACTTCAACTACCCGGCGGCAGAGCTCACAATAGCAGCCGGAACCACAGCGTTTATGTTTGCCGATACCGGCAGCATTCTTACAACAACCGTTCCTACCATAATGTCAAAAACGGACCTCAGCCAGAGAGCCGACGCAGTCAGTCTGCTCGACTACATCGCAGACCCGAGTTCAGGTTCGCTTTTCGGCAGTCCTAGGGCAGTTGAAATTGTAACCTTCTCGCTTCCGGAAGTATTTCTCGGTCAGACTATAACCCTGTCCGGAGTAGCCCAGGAAGACCTCAGACCAATGCTGTCTGTAATCAACGGGTATACTGATACAGCAGATGCCTATCCGCTCATTCAGGAAGGCGAAACTGCATACTACCCGAACCGCGGCGGCGCTGTGGACACACAGTATGCCGGAGCAGGTATTTCCGGTTCGTTCATCCCGGGTCTTTACCACAATATCTATTACTATTTCGGAACTGGACGCTCACTAGCCTATGTAACTGACGGCACCAGCGAGACAGGTTCATCCTATCAGTATACCAGGATCATGTCGCACATGGCCGGATTCAGCCTCGACCTGTTCCTTGACTGGCTGTTCAACTCCAGAATAAGCGCAGGAGTGAACTTCGGAACCGGTGATGCAGATGCAACTACTATCTTAGAAGGAAATACTGCCGGAGACTATACACAGTTCACCCCGATCACCGCCGGCGGCGGCGGGCTGCTCTTTTCGCCGGGATTGTCCAACATTCTCAGCGGAAGCGTCAGCTATTCGCTCAAACCGCTCGGTTGGCTGCCGATACGGATGCTCAGCAGTCTTCAGGTTGCCGCTACCGGAATGCCGTTCTTCAGGGTAACCGAAGGACCCATAGCCGTATCCGGAATTAATCCTGATTTTACAGGAAATTATCTCGGAAGCGAGATAGACTTATCAGCGAGGCTCAGACCAACGTCTGATATAGGTGTCAATCTGCAGGTCGGATATTTCCAGCCAAACGCAGATGCATTCGCCGGTTCGGCCATGGCCGACCCCGCATTTATAGCGAAACTGAATGTTTCCTTAAGTTTCTAACACGGGAGGTATTAGCTAATTATGAAAAAACTTATAGTAATCCTGGCGATTCTGCTTATTTCAATGCCGCTATTTGCAGCAGAAACCGCCGTAATTAAAGAAATATCCGGAAGAGTTGAAATTCAGAACCCCGGAGGAAGCTGGCAGAGTGCATCAGCCGGCGACATGATCCAGAAGGGAGCGACCATTTCTACCGGATTCGGTTCAATGGCGATTCTTGAAATAGGGGCGTCTACGCTTACTGTAGAAGCTATGACAAGGATAAAACTTGAAGAACTCGTTCAGACGCAGAGTTCGCAGACAACCGGACTTTTCCTGAGGGTCGGCAAAGTCAAAGCCGACGTCAACAGGGATGCCGGCCTGACGCATGATTTTAAACTCAGAAGTCCGTCATCAACTGCAGCCGTGCGCGGAACCGCTTTTTCGTTTGACGGTAAAAAGGTTACTGTTGAGCGCGGAGCAGTTGCATTAATCGGAAACGCTCTTGCAAGAGAGGTGATTGTAGCGCGCGGAGAAACCAGTGAAGTCAGTTCAAACGGCAAGACATCGAGTCCCGTAGCCGAAAAGGTCAAAGAGTCATCTACTCAGTCAGACACCGGAAAGCAGGAAAACTCCAGTTCTCAAAGTTCGGCTTCACAGACAAGCGGCGCCAGTGCGCCTCCTGCTGCCGCAACCGGTGCCCCTGCAGTCCCGAGTATGTACGGCAATATCACTATCACGATTAAATAGGGAGGATTAAGTGATGAATAAGACCAAATTATCAATTTTGTTGCTTGTATCCGCAATAATAATGCTGTTAACCTCATGCGGCGGCATGGGTGTCGAAACTACAGATAATGTGACAATCGACCTTTCGTCGGTTATCTCCAGGAGTACCGCTGTTGTCAATTATGCAAAAATCGTCCTGATTCCCGAGGGGACGGTAACGCCCTACCCTATCAGCGACGCAGAGGCTTTTCAGGCTATAAAATCCGACGGCAGCATAACAATCAGCAATATTCCGGTCGGCCCGGTTTACAAGGTATATATATCTGTCGGAACAGGTACAAAGGAAGCTTTCACTGTAAACTCGACTGTTAAGGCAACAGTTGCAGTCACAGGCGGTGCGACAACCAACGCAACTGCAACTGCGAAGACTCTCAGCAGCCGCGGGATTTCACAAATCGCAGCCTATACCGGAAAATCAGTTAAAGGCGCTGCGATCGCCGGGGGTACATTCTACACCGTAAGTGCCGCAGGAGATAAATTCTACCACGGTGTCAGCGCGCTCTATGAAACAGCTGCAGCCGGTTTCACATTCAATAATGTCGATACGGGCCTTGGCAATGCTGTCATTATCAGCGCTGCGAACTCCGACGGTTATGGTTTTGTAAACTATGATGATGGTTTGAACTATGAATATGCCGCAGGTCTGGCAGCAGATTTCGGCGGTGCGATAAACGTGCTTAACGCCGATGTATTCTGGGACGACGATGCGCTTGTACAGATGACAGTGGGACATCTTGACGGCGGACTGGTTCTTCATATGCTTATTAAAGACGATCCGGCAACAATCGATACCGACGAGTCCGTCAATGAATGGATGCCGGTTGATCTTTCTGCCTTACTCGAAGAAACAGGGCTGTCGCTTTCAGGCCAGCTTATCAAGGGAATAACAGTCGTTAAAAAGTATGACAGTTCGAACGAACTGAGTGCACTCTGGGTATACATGATCTCCAAAGTCGGCAACTTCCGCATCCAGGTGCCTTTAAACGATGAAGGAATGGACCTTGACACCAACGGCGACGGTGAAACCTCCATGGATGAGATGATGGCGATTTTTCAGGATTTTATTACCGATGGACCGCTTGATGCCAGAACGATTCTGAACATTACAAATCCGGCCGGCGACATTCTTTATATAGGAACCGACAGCGGGCTGTACAAGGCGTCAGCGACTGATTTAATTGAAAACATGAATCCGACTCTCGTTGGAGCAACCTCAGGCAAACGGATTAAATACCTGACAAGTACTGATGACTACACAGCCTGCGTCACGCCGCTTGAGCTGTTGATTATCAACAACAATGATCCGGCCAAGGTCGCAAAAATTGACTTCAATGAAGGTCTGCCGGTTTCCGGACTGCTTACGGAAGGTGTAACAGGGCTTGCATGGGACGGTGACGTACTGTATGTATCAGGAAATTACGGCGTTTCGACCGTAGTTGCAGGCGATACAGCACTCTGGAACTAAATTAAACAATATCGATATCGGACCGTCCTTCGGGGCGGTCTTTTTT
>QKCC01000083.1 GCA_003245835.1 Spirochaetales bacterium
TAAAAATCTTCTGGCAGACTGTAAAGATACTCCCTTTTCTGATGGCTCCCGTTTTGTCGAAGGATATCTTTCACCTATTGATTCTGAGCTGATGCGAAGATACAAAAAAGCGGGACTTGTCATTTGCGGCAGGACAAACGCTTCAGAGTTAGGCGTGCAGCCTGCTGCTGAACCGGCTGCCTGGGAGCTGTATCAGGCAGGTCTGAAAATTTCTGCGGGTGAATACCTGAGTGCAATGGAGGGAATGCAGCTGTTTTCAAGAAAAATCGCTCGATGGTACCGGGACGGAAAATGGGATCTGCTTTTATCGCCGACTATGATGATTCCGCCGGTAAAGACGGGGGCATTTTCTCCAAATCCTGATAATCCGCAGCAATGGATAATAAATGCAGTATCTTTTGCTGCACTAACCAGAATTCAGAATATTACAGGACAGCCCGCCGTTTCTATCCCGTTGTTTACAAACAATGCAGGTCTTCCTATCGGTGTTCAGTTTGCGGGAAGTGCCGGGAGCGAAGACCTGCTTCTTGGTTTTTCTGCCCGGATCGAGGAGGCTCATCCCTGGTTTAAAAACTACCCGGCGATATACCCGAAATAGGGGCAGGAGGGAGTATGGCAAAGATATCAAAAATCAAAGCGGAAGCAGAACATTTAGAAAATTTCAAGGTAGATGTAAGCTGCGGGAATCATGTTATCAGAATGGACCAGCCGGACTACGGGGGAGGAGAGGATTCCGGACCGAGCCCGATGGAATATTTTCTTGCGTGCTTAAGCGGCTGTCTGGTTACGATGATTTTTATAGCCGCTAATCAAAAGGGTGTAAAACTGTATTCCGCGAAAGTTTTTGCTGACGGTGAACTTGATCTTGAAGGATTATTGGGGGAAAATGACGGAATAAGGCCCGGGTTTGAAAGAATTGATCTGCAATTTGATGTAGATACAGATTTAAATAAAGATGAACAGCTGGGCTTTATTGATGAGATTATGAAGAGGTGTCCGGCGACAGACAGTATTATGAATAAGGTTGCCGTTACGTACGAAGTTATCTGAGATAAAGCATCGAAAATGTCGGGATGCTCTGATATAGGAGCAATATAGAAAAGGCCCCCCCTTCTACAAGCCGGGGCCGATAGGAGCGTCTTATTTATTGTTCATTCCTTGAAACTGATCCCGTCCGGATTCAGCCCGGTATGCTCGGCAATCAGTTTGTATATCTGCTGCGCATTTTGTATTGCCTGACCCTTATGGTGATTGTTGAACGCAATCAGCAGACGTTTTACTTTATTCGCGATATCTTCAATCCGGCAAAGCCATGAGTGCAGTTCCTGGCTGCTGTACAGGTAGTCATACCGGCTTGTGTTGTCGCCGCCCCACCAGTTTGCAGTGTTCCGTCCATGGAAGCGTATATACCCTGTGTCAGAGGTTGTGATGGTTGTCGGCAGCGGCAGGTTGTCGAGTTCGGGGGTGTCCGTCTGCACAAAACATATGTTCCGCTCACGCAGCCCGTCGTATACCCGCTCGAGCATCCATTCCCGGTTTCTGAACTCGACGCAGAGGGGCAGCCCTTCCAGCGGCTCAATTATATCGGCAAGATATTTTCTGTTTTCGGGGGTATGGTGGAAGCTGTATGGAAACTGCAGAAGCACAGCCGCAAGCCGCTGTTCGTCCATCATGGGGCGGAGCGCGTGATAGAATTCTTCAGCCTGCTGAATTGATGCCGGACTTCGTTCATGGGTGATGCTTTTATGTGCCTTGACCGCGAACATGAACCCGGATTGGGTCTGCTGCATCATTGAGATCAGCTGGCTTCTTTTAGGCATCTGGTAATAGCTGAAGTTGAGTTCACAAAACGGAAATCGGTCGCTGTAGTATTCAAGAAAGTGATCCTTGCCTAACCCTGCCGGGTAGAACGGACCGACCCAGTCCTGGTAGTAGTATCCGGATGTCCCAATCAGTACCTCTGTCATAGTTTAATTATAGTTTATTATTGTCCGAAATCCAGCTAATAAATACCTGGTGTAACAATCTGTGCTGTTCCTCCTGCTGATGAATATAGCTTGCACATTCATTTGATCGGATGTAATATATTGGATGCAATACAATGGATATTGATATTTACATATGACTGTCTGATTTTTACGGGGATTTTTTATTTATGAATCAGGATTTTATAAGCGATTGTCAGAAAGCTGTCCGGATTCCGAGTGAATCGGGAAAAGAGAAGGATGTCGCCGCTTTTATTATGACGGTTATGGAAAAACTCGGCTTCGATGAGGTCCGGATTGATGCCGTCGGAAATGTTGTCGGACGTATTCGGGGCAATGGATCTTCAGCCGTTTTGTTTGAAGGACATATGGATACCGTCGGGGTCGGAGACAGGGCCGACTGGATTTTTGACCCGTTTGGGGGGCAGATTGACTGCGGGCGAATCTACGGCAGGGGCACCTCGGATATGAAGTGTGCGCTGATAGCCATGGTGTACGGGGCGGCGGATCTAATTCCTGAAAAAGAAAAGCTTCAGGGGGACGTTATTGTAGCCGGCGTGGTCTGTGAAGAGGAATTCGAGGGGGTTGCGCAGGGAACGGTTCTTGATGCTGTAAATCCTGATCTGGTAGTTATAGGTGAAGCAAGCGAACTTAACCTGAATATAGGGCAGCGCGGAAGGGCGGAAGTTGTTGTTGTTACTCACGGAAAGAGCGCGCATTCGTCCAATCCGCAGGCAGGTATTAATGCTATAAAAAATATGGTCCGGCTGATTCCCGAGATACATGCTATGAAACTGCCGAAAGATGACTTCCTCGGAGCAGCCATCATTGAAAATACTGATATAATTTCGGAGCCTTATCCAGGCGCTTCGGTTATTCCTTCAAGCTGCAGAGCGACTTTCGACAGGCGTCTTCTTCCCGGAGAAACCGAAGAAGATGTTTTAAAGCCTATTGAGGGTATCATTGATAAACTTAAAAAAGAGGATAAGGATTTCTCTGCCGAGGTTTATCTTGCCAGAGCGGAAAAACAGTGCTATACCGGGATTACAATCGGCAGTACCCGCTTTTTCCCTGCCTGGCGTTTTGGAGAAAATGAACCGTTTGTCTCGAAAGTTCACAGCGCGCTTAGGGAAGCAGGTTTTTCTTCATCGATCTCGTCCTACAGTTTCTGTACAGATGCAAGCCAGAGCGCGGGGGTAAGAGGTATACCGTGTCTGGGGTTCGGGCCTTCGAAAGAAAGCCTGGCGCATGTTGCCGACGAATATATCCTGATTGAAGAGCTTGAAAAAGCCCGGCTCGGTTATAAGGTAATTGCCTCAGCCGTTCTATGTCCGGACGTAAATAAGGTGCAGGAGTAACAGTATGCCGCTTCCCGACGAGAAACAGTCAATCCGCCGGTCCTCCATGAGAGAAGAGGTTTATTCACAGCTCCTGACCTGGATAATGGACGGGACTTTTCATCCCGGCGAGAAGCTTGTAGATAAGGACCTGGCCGACAATATGGGGGTAAGCAGAACGCCGGTCCGCGAGGCCTTATGCCGGCTCGAGGACAAAGGGCTGGTTGAGTCAGCCGCTTCCCGGTGGACAAGGGTAGCGGAGGTTTCTCCGGAAGAACCCGGAATGATTTACCCCGTGATCTGGACCCTTGAGGAGCTTGCAATGTCTATGGCGGCTGCAAATATTACGGGCAGTGATATTCAGGATATGGAGAATTCCAATAAAATGTTTAAACAGGCGTTGATGGATAATGATCCGGTAGCTTCGACCAGGTTTGATGCGGATTTTCATGATGTATTTATCAACCGTTCGGGTAACCCTCACCTTAAAAATATCCTCAGCGATCTAAAGGTTATGTACAGGCGTCTCGAGATCCTATTTTTCGAAGGATATACCCATATTACTTCGAGTTTTAATGAGCATGAGCAGATCATTTCGGCATTAAAACAGAATGAGACGGAGAAAGCCCTGAAAATTCTGCATACCAACTGGGTGAACAGCCTTGAACGGCTTAATAACAGGACAAATAAAGACTTTAATAATTAAGGAAAGGACGAACGATGTTGGATTTAACAGTTGATTCTAAAACTCTCGAAAAGAATGTTGCTTTTTTCAGGGAAAAGAAGATCATTCTGCCGACCTTTGCAATGATGAAAGACCCCGGCAAGGTTCCTGCGGGAATCAAAGCTCAGCTCAAGTCTATTGGGCTGTGGGATCTTCATGCCGCCAATCTTTTCAGGATAACCTGGAATAATGAACCGAAGGATGTCGGTGGACTGTATGGTCCCGTAAATCATATAGTCCTTCCTCCTGAGCTGACCGGCTGCCGGGCTAATATAATTATGCTGACCGGCCGGTGGTTTCCGACCGGTGCGCATAAGGTAGGTGCTACCTACGGCTGTCTTGTTCCGAGACTCGTTACCGGGCAGTTCGATCCCGCGAGAACAAAAGCTGTATGGCCGTCTACCGGCAATTACTGCAGAGGCGGCGCCTATATCTCGGCCCTGCTTTCCTGCAAGGCGATCGCCATCCTTCCGGAAGAAATGTCCAAAGAGCGGTTTGAATGGCTTTACAGTATTGCCGGAGAGGTTATTGCCACCCCGGGCTGCGAGTCCAACGTCAAAGAGATCTTTGATAAGTGCTGGGAACTCAGGAAATCAGGTGAGGATCTTTCAATATTCAATCAGTTTGATGAGATGGGTAATCCCCTGTGGCATTACACCGTGACCGGCTCGGCAATCGAAGGGATTCTGCAGAAATACCTGACCGGCGATAAGAAATTTGCCGGTTACGTGTCTTCTTCGGGATCCGGCGGGACTCTTGCAGCGGGGTATTACCTGAAGAAGAAATTTCCTCGTTCCAAGGTTACGGTAGCCGAGGCTCTTCAATGCCCGACGCTGCTGCAGAACGGTTTCGGCGGCCACAGGATTGAGGGCATCGGCGACAAACATGTTCCGTGGGTTCATGACTGTAAGGAAACCGATTTCGTAATAGATGTCGATGATGAAATTCCAATGAGGCTGTTGAGGCTTTTCAACGAAGATGCAGGCAGAAAGGCATTGAAAGCAAAGGGTGTTGACCCTGCGCTGGTTGACAGCCTGGATCTTCTGGGAATTTCGGGAATCGGCAACATGACGGCCGCTATAAAGTTTGCCAAATACAATGAACTGACTGAAAATGACTATGTCGTAAGTATTGCCACCGATTCAATGCAGCTGTATAAATCCAGAGTTGCCGAACTGGCCGAAGAAAGAGGCGCATACAATGAAATGAATGCAGAAAGAGATCTGGAGCTGTTGTCCGGCGTCGGGCTTGATTATGTCAAAGAGTTAAACTATTACGACAGAAAGACAATACACAACCTTAAATATTACACATGGATTGAACAGCAGGGTAAAGATCTTCCGGAACTGAACTCTCAATGGGATGATCACGATAATTATTGGGAAGGTACGTTTAACCAGGTTGATCAGATTGATGAACTGATTGAAGATTTTAATGACCGTGTGGGAATCGACCTGTCCGGTAAATAAGAGCCGTTATGCTCCTTGATTTTTAATTTCTACCCGGAATTTTTTGG
>QKCC01000125.1 GCA_003245835.1 Spirochaetales bacterium
AATACAGTTCCGGTTTCCTCTATTTCAAGCTTTAGAACAGCGGATTTATTTACGAGGAATTTAGCAAGTCCGGCAATAATCAGCTTGGCCCCTGAGAAAGAAAGATCCCTCAACAGAGCCTTTCTGGGAATGCCATCGATCACGGCAATAATATTCTTTGATTTTAAACCGAGTTTCCTGATTACCTGATCATTGATCAGTACCCGATCTTCCCGTCGCTTCTGTGAGTTGAAGTTCGCCTCCAGAAGCCTGCCTAGGATAATAATCAGATCGTCCGGCGGCCGCTGCGTATAGTTGAGGGTTAACAGTGATAATCCGGAAGATTCTTCTCCGTATTTGGCGATACCGCTGACCTTTGCCGCTATATGCAGAATCAGAGGGGAAGATTTTCCAGAGTCTGTAAAAGTGAACTGCAGCGAAACCAGATTGTTGGCTGCTTTAATATTTTTATAAAAATCTTCCTTTACATTAGCTACGATCTTTGTGCGCTTCATCGAACTTGCATAAACGAAACACGGCCAGTAAACACCTTTACTTTTAATCAGATTCTTTCTGGTCTGAAGGCCGGTTACGCGTATTACTTCTTTATTAAATGAAACTTCAACATCACCAAACTGTTTATAGTAATTTGATATCTGCTGACTCGTAATTAATGCCATATACTAAAAACCCCGCGATGCCGCTTGAGGAAAAATCTCTTGAACTCCAGGGTTCAAGTGGGTTTCCTTTTTAGAGCATCCTGCTCTTTACGAAAAAGAACAATTCAACTCAAAAATCTGGAATCCCTATTCTGAGGTTTGACCCAAGAGATTTGCGTCCCCGCCCGAACACCGCAGGGAAAATTATTCCAGGCTTCTGTCAATTCTCTCCATTATCTGGAGTGTCAATCTCTCGACTTCGTCAGAATCCGAGCTTCCGCTTTCTCCTGATTTCTGCTTTTCCTTCAGAAATTCATCTATAATCATGATACTCGAAATAACGAGATTTTTCAAAGGATCTTTGACAGATAATTCTCTTTCAACCGTTTCTGTTCTGGATTTTAAAATTGCTATAATCTCTTCCATCCTTCCGGGTTCTTCGTCAGTCTGTATGGAAAACGAAGAACCAAGAACATTGATCTGGAAAAGATTTCTATTCATGAATACTAAAAAATCTCCAGTTCAGGAGGCCTCTGCTCGTACTGGTCGTCGTCGAAATCTTCAGATTCCTCTTCAAACTCAGCAGCGGTTGATCCGAAGAACTCTTTCTCAGCTGCCGCCGGAACAGGTATTTCACGTACCGGCGAAGCTGCTGCAGGTTCAGCGGAAGAGGCTTTTATATTTTCAGCAACTGCTGAAGGGGAGGAAGGTGCCGTAATCTGATCCTCCAGCTGATCCAGCTGTTTCAGTACGTCCTTAATCCCTTCTTCTATTTCCAGCTGTTCAAGCTTGAAGCCGTCAACGACACCTTCAAGCTGATCAACTCTTTGTCTGTACTCGTCGAGCTTGCCCTTGAGCATGCTGTTCTCTTTTTTAAGTTTATCAATAAGCTCAAGCGCCCGGCGAACCTTGCCGTCAAGGCTGCGAACCTGCTCGACTGACAGCATCTGTTAGGCTCCGATAGCGGCTTTTGATTTTTCAACAAGGGCGCTGAACGCCTTGGGGTCTTCAATAGCCATATTCGAAAGGGCTTTTCTGTTCAGTTCAATTCCTGATTTGTTAAGACCGTTCATGAACGATGAATAATTAATATCGTACTGTTTGCAGGCTGCAGAAATACGGGTGATCCAGAGTCTTCTAAATTCTCTTTTCTTTCTTTTTCTGTCTCTGTATGAGTAGACACCTGCTCTTGCAACTGCATCTTTTGCAGCACGGAAGTTAGTACTTCTTCTTCCGTAAAAGCCCTTTGCGTCTTTTAATATCTTTTTTCGTCTTTCGGCTCTTCTCGTGCCGTCTACTGCTCTAGGCATTTCATAATCTCCTTAGGTAATAAACTGAAGTTGAGTCTGTTGATACAGTTTAACCGTAGGGTAACAGCTTTTTAACTGTTGCTGTTTCCGCTTCGCTGAGAATTCCTGATTTTCTCAGGCCTCTCTTTCTCTTGCTGCTCTTCTTTGTCAGAATGTGTCTCAGGCCCTGCTTCTTATACTTAACCTTTCCGGTACCGGTAAATGAGTATCGCTTTGAGGCTGATTTTCTTGTTTTCATTTTAGGCATAATAAAATCCTCTTAATTCTTGTTTTTCGGGCTGAGAATCATAGACATGAACCTGCCTTCCATCTGCGGCGGCCTGTCTAAATTGAATGATCCCTCGATTGCTCCCATCACTTTCTCAAGAACAACCTTACCCAGTTCGGTATGAGCCAGCTCCCGTCCCCTGAAGCGGACTGTAACCTTAACCTTATTGCCTTCCTCAAGGAATTCTTTGACATGTTTGGCTTTGAACTCAAGATCATGTTTTTCAATCTTGGGCTGCATACGAATTTCTTTCATTTTAACAAGTTTCTGTTTCTTTTTAGATTCTTTGAGCTTTTTTTCCTGCTCAAATTTAAACTTGCCGTAATCAAGAATCTTACAAACCGGGGGATTTGCCTGCGGGGCTACCTCAACCAAGTCCAGTCCGGCTTCCTTCGCCATATTGAGGGCAGTATTTATATCGATTACTCCGTGCTGGTTCCCGGCATCGTCAATAAGTCTTACCTCTTTCAGGCGAATTTTTTCATTAATTCGCATTTCTTTTGAAGCCAACATTCCTCCTTATTTATTGAAGCCAAAAAGATTAAAGTAATATAACACCACTTGTAAAAAGAGTCAAAGGGGTTAAACTTAAATTCCTTCTCTTTGCAAGCAGTTCTAAAATTGAGCTTTGAAAGCGGTTGTAGAATTATTATTGCCCAAATCTTTTGTGTAATATTCTTTGTAGCATTTTTATTTACTCTAAAATACCGCTTTCAAGATAAAGGTGACATGAATTATAGCTGCACTTTTATCTGTCACACTTGCGGGCAGCGATGGTGACGAAAAAAATCTATCTTTTTTTCGTTGCTATTGCTGTTCGCAAGTGTAATTGTAATTTAGATGCAGCAATAATTCATGTTGCTGTTTTGATGACGCTTTGCTTGAAGAACATCAAGCGCTGTGATAATCTTCATCTATGGTAATATTTCTTCTTGGGGCAATACCGCTGTTTTATTTTGCTATGGACAGCCTGATTTCCGACATCCATGGACGAATCGACGACAGCTACAAACCCTTCGCCTACGGGTTTATATGTTTTATCGCAGCGCTGATAGTGTACAATATCATCAGGATGCTTTTTATTCACCAGGTTTTTACTGTTTCGGGAATATACCTGTATTATCTGCTGCACGACAATCTTATTCAGTTTGTATTCGCTGCCGCCGGCTACCTTTTGATTTTCGGATTTTCGGATTTCGAATCTCACCATCATGCGATCAACCGAATGTTCGCCTATATGTGCGGGTTTTACTGTTTCTGGAGCATAAACGATGTAATCATAAATTACGGCTGGTACAACTCGCAGAACCTGATTCTTATCCCTGTAACCAGAATAGGTACTATTGCCGCTTTCAGCCTGCTTTTCTCGCAGGTGTTAAAGCACGAGGGTGTGATGAGGGCTTTATTTCTTGTGCTTTGCCTTCTTATACCGTTTGTTACAGCAGCAAGTTCGCTTTTGTGGAGGCTGTCATATACCGCTGCAATGTTTGCGGTTACTGCCGGGCTGCCGGTGGTGTCAGGAATCTTTCTCTATTTCAAGCTTCGTCCCGGCGCTTCCGGTTCCTGAAAGGCAGTTCCGAAAGTTCGTGCGGCATTAAAAAAGGGCATCCAAAAAGGACGCCCTTTATCTGAAGCCGGCGGGACTTATTTAAAGAACTCCGAATGTATTGCCTGAAGTGCCTTGTCGCAGTGTGCTTCGGGAACCACTATAGTAAGGTTGATCCTCGAAGAGCCCAGCGAGATCATTCTGATCGGCATTCCGTCAAGTGTATTGAATATCTTGGATATTACTGCCGAATTCTGCCATAGATCCTGTCCGACCAGGCATACGATGCTTTTATCCTTTTCAACCGAAACCCTTCCAATGCTGTTCAGATCGCTTATTATTGCATCAAGCCTGGACTGGTTATCGATTGTCATCGAGACCGAGACCTCCGATGTCGTTACAATATCGACTGAAGTCCGGTGCTTCTCAAAAACAGCAAAGATTTTGGAAAGAAATCCGTAGGCGTTAACCATTCTGCCTGTTTTTATTTCGATCAGGGTAATATTCTTCTTTGTGGTAATGGCCTTGAGGCCTGTTTTGCCGGACGATGCTGAAATGGTTGTGAAAAGCCCGTCGGGATCCTTTGTACTTTTTACGAGAACAGGGATTTCCCTGTCTACTGCGGGAAGTATGGTTGACGGATGAACCACCTTTGCACCGAAAAATGCGAGCTCTGCTGCTTCATCATAACTGACATTGGCAATTGTTTTGGCTTCTCTGACAATTCTCGGGTCGGCTGTCATTATTCCGTTTACATCCGTCCATATCTGAACCTCTTCCGCGTCGAGTGCGGA
>QKCC01000002.1 GCA_003245835.1 Spirochaetales bacterium
TCAGGCTCTGATAATAACGCAGCTGTCCTGTCAAGGCAGGCCGGGTTACCTTTATCGGGCCATGTTGAATCGATTCCCTGCTGATTGAAGATGTCCCCGATTTTTCCAACAGCCGTGGTTTTAACAGACTGTGACCGGAAGTGATCAAGGATCGAACCGCCGGGAAGAGCAATACTGTAATCGTGCCTGCGGCTCGTCCGGCTGAATTTCCCCGGCTGACCGATGAAAGGTCTGGCTATTACGCGCCCGACCATATACGGATCGCAGAGCTTTCTGGCTGTCTCACAGATAGAGTATAGTTCATCGATTGGTATTACTTCTTCATGTGCTGCTATCTGAAAAACTGAATCGGCCGAAGTGTAGCAGATTGGAAAACCCGTTCTCATATGCTCTTCACCAAGCTCATCAATAATAGCGGTACCGGAAGCGGCCTTATTACCGAGGATTTTCCTCCCCGTCGCTTTTTCAAAAGCCTCAACAAGGTCAGCAGGAAATGACGGGTATTCGGCCGGAAACACCGGGAAAGCCTTATCAAGCACAATACCCGCCAGTTCCCAATGGCCGGTTGTCGTGTCTTTTCCGGGGGAGAGCTCCCTCATTACACCGTACGAAGCCAGAGGCTGCTCAACCGGTGGACAGCCTTTGAGTTCATTCCCTAAAAGCATCGAGGCGTTGCCGAGGCCGAGCTTTTGAAGATTCGGCCAGTCGGCGCCTCCGGGCATATTTTCACTTATATGCAGGGCCGTATTTGAACCTTTGTCGCCGTACTTGTCCGCATCCGGCAATTCGCCGATTCCAAAACTATCTATAACTAGCAGTGTTGCACGCATAATATCCTCCGGAAAAATCCCACCCCTGTCCGCGGGAAAAACTATTACTGATTATCGGCAGCTGTCAGCATAAAAATCCAGATAACCTGTCCTTATATTATACAGCTGATTCTCGGTTATTTCTGCCATATTGCTTTATAAGAAAATAAAGCGTTTGATGAAGGGCCTATTGATAGTGTCCAGGTTTATCCAAGGCAGGATTTCAACAGCCCCCCGCCGCCTCCCGTTAAACCACAAGCATAATCTGAATATCACAGACATTGGTGTTGGTCGGGCCGGTCAGAAGAAGCCCCCCGGTCTGTCTGAAATAATTGTAGGAATCGTTCCGGTTCAAGTACTCCTGTATATCGAGGCCCCTCGCCGTCCCTTCCGAACAGATGCCGGCTGCAGCGAACGCCCCGGCGGCATCAGTAGGGCCGTCGTTTCCGTCTGTTCCGCCGGAAAGAAAGTAGATGCCCGGGAAATCACGGAGTTCATTCAGAAATGAAAGCGCCATCTCCTGGTTGCGGCCGCCGAGGCCATTGCCTTTTATGGTTACGGTTGTCTCGCCGCCGGCGATAACGCAGGCCGGTCGCGGCAGCAGCCCGAGATCGCGCTGAAGATCACGGCCGATTCCAAGGTAGAATTTGGCGATTTCGGAGGCCTCCCCGGTTATCTGGGAAGAAAGCACCAGGGTATTGTAGCCGAGGTCTTTTGCCTTTTGTTCGGCAGACTTCAGCGCCGACAGATTTGTGCCAACCAGTATGTTTTCGGATTTCGCGAAAACCGGATCTCCCGGCTTGGGGGTTTCGGAGACTGCCCCTCTTTTTCCGGCGTCGAGTATTCTCAGGATTTCCGGAGGCAGCCTGTCTTTCAGGTTATATTTTTCAACAATCCGGACTGCATCGTCAAAGGTTGAAAGATCCGGTACAGTCAAACCCGAGGCAATCGAATCGAGCCGGTCGCCTATCACATCCGAAAGAATCAGATTGAGCGAGACAGCCGGGTAGATCGCTTCAGCGAGCCGCCCGCCTTTTATGCCGGAAAGGTGTTTTCGGATTGTGTTGATTTCTGAAATCCCCGCTCCGCATTCAAGCAGAAGCTTTGTAGTCTGCTGTTTATCAGAAAGATCTGCGGAAAACCGGTCATCCCGGTAAGGAAGGCAGAGCAGCGCCGACCCGCCGCCCGAAATAAGATTGATTACAAGTGTATTCTCATCGGCGCTTTCGGCAAGCCGGATAATCTGATCTGCAGCTTTGACGCTGTTGTCGTCGGGCACAGGGTGTCCTGATTCGATTGTACGGATGATCCGGAGATCTTCGGTATGCCCGTATTTGACCGCAATCAGACCCTCGGAAATCCTGTCGCCAAGGAGGGCTTCGACGGCTTTCGCCATCTTTGCGGTGGCCTTGCCTGCACCGATTACCATAATTTTATCAAAACCTGATAAATCGTATTGCACCTGACGTCCGGCGGGTGCTGAGATCTTCAGCACATCCGCATCAAGCCTGCACTGTTCCAGGATCATTGCTTCAGGATCAACCCGGTACACTGCTGCTGAAAAAATTTCGGTCAGTTCCCTTTTATAATCAAAATCTTTTACCATATAAACAGAACCGGCCCCTTTTAATAAATATGTTCTCAGCTTTCAGCGGATTAATACCCGCTTTCGATAGTCTGTCCGCTGATTATTTTTATTCCGCCGCTCGTGCCGAGCCTTGTAGCGCCCGCGCGGATCATCGCGACGGCGTCATCAAAGGTCCGGACTCCCCCGGCAGCCTTTACTTCAGCATTGTTTCCGACGGTGCGCTTCATCAGCGCTACATGTTCCGGCTTTGCCCCGGCAGTCGAGAAACCGGTTGAGGTCTTTACAAAATGCGCGCCCGCTTCCAGGCAGATCTGGCTGGCTAGAACAATTTCTTCTTCCGTCAAAAGGGCGGTTTCGATAATGACTTTGAGTTTGGCCCTCTGCCCGCAGGCCCGGAGGACCCACATAACGTCATCTTTAACAAGCTTCAGATCACGGGATTTCAGCGCCCCGATATTCATAACCATATCGATCTCTTCAGCGCCGTCTTCGATTGCGTGCCTTGCTTCAAAATGCTTGCTTCTGCTGCTCATTGCTCCGAGAGGGAAGCCTACAACGACACATACCTTGACGCCGCTTCCCTGCAGGTTTTTTGCACAGCGTTCGGCCCAGGTGGTGTTCACACAGACGGAATAGAAGCCGTACTGCTTTGCTTCGGCACAGAGTTTGTCGATATCAGCCGCTGTTGCTTCGGGTTTTAAAAGCGTATGATCAATATATTTTGCAAGTTCAGAAGGAAGTATGGGTTCACCGCTGCCTGCAGAAGCCGCTGCTGACGAACCTCCGCATGAGCTGCAGCCCGGCTTACTGCCTGCCGCTTCGGCCTTGATTTTATTCACCACTTCCTTCGCGATGTTCTCAATAAGTTCTTTTTCATCCATAACAGTTATACTATCCTCTCTCTACTGCCATCATTTTATTTATCCTCGGCCAGTGCCTTCCGCCCTCAAACCGTGTTTCGAGCCAGACTTTTACCATCCCGCACAAATCGGACGGTTTATGAAGGGGACCGCCAAGTGTTAATATATTTGCATTATTGTGTAACCGGCTGTTTTTCACCGTCACTATATCATAACAAAGAGCGGCACGTATACCTTTCACCTTGTTGCAGACCATCGATGAACCGATGCCGGCCCCGTCTATCATTATCCCGCGGGAACCGTCGTCGGCAGCAACCTTCCGTGCAACCTTAACGGCATAATCAGGGTAGTCAACACTCTCTTTTGAATATGTCCCGACATCCTCTACCCTGTAACCGATGGTTTCAAGGTAGCGCTTTATTATTTCTTTCGAATCAAATCCCCCGTGGTCCGAACCGATGTAGACCTTCGAGACTTTCTCAGAGGCATTCTGATCGCTGAAATCAGTTTTATTATACATACTCACTCCGTTACAGCAACTTCGTCTATTATGCCGGCGATTATTGTTCTGATCGGCAGGCCTTCGGAATTCAGGGCAAGGTTCGCCGAACCGCCCTCGTCGATAATCATGACCCTGTCGCCTACACCTGCCTGAACAGTATCGACTGCAATCAGGGAATCTCCGGATTTCTTTCCGTCGGGACCTTCGGGCGTCACAATCATAAGCTTCAGGTTTTTCAGGCCGTCTATCTTTGCATCGGCGACGACGGTTCCTGTCACTCTTCCAATAATCATTGTTCCGCCCTCTCAAGCTGGTCGATAATCCCGATAACCGCCGCGTCGGCGGGATTGAACTGATTCTTCAGCGACATCGCAGCTTCACGTCCGCCTTCGTATATCACAAGGTCTCCCGGCCCGGCCTGTACAGCGTCGCAGGCCACTATTTCCGGCCCCTTCGCTTTCAGCTCATCATCGAGCGGCTGAATCAGCAGCAGGATTACACCGTTAAGGGAATCGACTTTCACCGTGCTTACGACCGAACCTGTCACCTTTGCTATTTTCATAAATTACCGCCTCAGACTATCCTGAAATTATCCACTACCACACAACGCCGCTCGCGCGTAAAGGTTGACGCCCTGGTAAAACCCTCGCCGGTCGGACTTGCAATGGTGAATGAGGTGAAGCCGGAACCGCCGGCGCCCATACCGTTGAACATCGAGCCGTTTTTGACGAACAGCGAACAATTCATAATCTTTGCCATCTTCGAAAGCTTGTCGATATTCGTGGAGTGT
>QKCC01000005.1 GCA_003245835.1 Spirochaetales bacterium
TCCGAGTTTGGCTCCCATAAGTTCCCGGAGCGCCGAAAGGCTCTGACAGACGACCTTTTCCTGGTCGGCAACAAAAATAAGAACGTCACCGGTTTCGGCATTCATCTTTTCATAAAGAGCCTTTGATTCGGCTTCGCTGAAAAATTTTACAATCGGCGACTGCGGGCCGTCTTCATTCATTCTGATCCAGGCGACACCCTTACCCCTGAAGGTTTTGATGTACGGTGTCATCTCGTCAAGGTCTTTGCGGCTGAGCTTGTCAGCTGCGCCCTTGAGGTTGATAGAACGTACAAAACCGCCTGACGCTATCGCGTTTTTGAATACACCGAAGCCGGAATCCTTGAAGATATCGGAACAGTCGGTAATCTCGAGACCGAACCTGAGGTCCGGAGCGTCACAGCCGTATTTAAGCATTGCTTCGTCGTAAGTAATCCGCGGAAGCGGAAGTTTCAGATCCTGGTCAAAAAGGTCCTTCATCAGCGATTTGAACAGGCCTTCGAGCATTGCAATGATGTCGTCGCGATCCACAAACGACATTTCAAGGTCTACCTGGGTAAATTCAGGCTGGCGGTCGGCCCTGAGGTCTTCGTCCCTGAAACAGCGTGCAATTTGAAAATAGCGGTCGAATCCGGCAATCATCAGAATCTGCTTGAACTGCTGCGGACTCTGGGGAAGCGCATAAAAGCTGCCCGGATTAACGCGGCTCGGAACCAGGTAGTCACGGGCGCCTTCCGGGGTAGATTTGGTCAGAATGGGAGTTTCGACCTCTACAAAATCATGCCCGAGAAAATAGTTGCGGATCATTCCGGTTACGCGGCTTCTGAAGATCATTTTTTCCTGAAGCCTTTTTCCCCTAAGATCAAGATAACGGTGAACAAGCCGTGTTTCAGCGTTTACATCTTCCGAATGCTGAATATCAAACGGCGGAGTCGCCGACTTATTCAGAAGCTCAAAACTCTTTACATAAACTTCAACTTCGCCGGTGGCAAGGTTGGAATTTGCCATACCGTCCGGTCTGGGTCTTACTTCTCCCTCAACGGAGATAACAAACTGACTTCTGAGAGTATGAGCAACGGCATGTGCTTCCGGTGCAACCTGCGGGTCAAAAACAATCTGGGTAAGCCCCCATCTGTCATGCAGATCTATAAAGGCTACTCCGCCGTGGTCACGGTAATTTTCAACCCATCCGCTCAGGACAATCTTCTGTCCCTGGTCCTTGATTCTGAGTTCTCCGCAGTTATGTGTTCGCTTCAGTTTCATCTTTTATCCTTGCTTTCCGGGAACGCAGACTGTTCCATTATTAGTCTTTCCCGGATTCCTTTATTTCGATATCATTATTTTCAAACAGGCGGGTTTATTCTACAGAAAAAAACCGCCTGTGGCTATGCCAGTAAATTACTGATTAGCTCCTGCACCGACTGCGGGTTTGCTGTTCCCTTTGTCGCCGCCATTACTTTTCCCATAATAAAACCACGCGGTTTCTGATCTCCGCCGCGGATCTGCTCTGCCGCCTTCGGGTTATCATCAAGAACCTGTTTAACAATCTTCTCAAGTTCCCCTTCATCCGCAGTGCTGTCCCAGCCCTTCTCGCTGACAATAGTACCCGGGTCTTTGTTTTCATCGAAAACCGCCTGCAGTGCCTGGGCTGCTATTTTACCGTGTATCCTGTTTTCCGACAGCATAACCAGTAGTTCTGCGAGCCTTGCTGATGTCAGCGGACAGGCAGCAGTGCCTAGATCGGATTTGGAGAAGCCCCGGCTGTTCAGCTCTTTTGCGACATTGCCCATAATCCACTTGGCGGTTTCCTGTGCGTCCGCACCGGCAGCAACTGTCTTTTCAAAGTAATCGGTGCAGGCTTTTTCTTCGACAATGTAGTCGGCCTGCTCATCAGAAAGACCGTATTCTGCTGCAATACGTTTCCGGCGCGCGAGCGGCAGCTCGACCTGGGCGGCCTCGATCATATCGAAAAAAGCCTGATCAGGCCTGAACGGCGGCAGGTCGGGTTCCGGAAAATACCTGTAATCGTGAGCTTCTTCCTTGGTTCTCATGCTTTCGGATACCGAACGGGCTTCATCCCATAGGCGCGTTTCCTGAACGATAACTCCGCCGCTGTTCAGCACCTTTTCCTGACGCTTGCGCTCATAGCCGAGAGCCATCTTAACGAAGCGGGAAGAGTTCATGTTCTTTATTTCAACCTTCCTGCCGAGCCCTTTGCCTTCTTCATTGATTGAGATGTTGGCATCGCAGCGCAGAGAGCCTTCTTCCATGTTTCCGTCGCAGACGCCGAGGTGGCGGACTGTCCTTCTGAAGGCCTGCAGAAAATCCTCCGCCTCCTGACCGGTCTTGAATTCAGGCTCGGTCACAATCTCGAGCAGACAGGTGCCGGCACGGTTGTAGTCGCAGAACGACCTTCCGCCCTGGTGGATCATCTTTCCTGCATCCTCTTCAAGGTGGATCTCATGAATATTAATCCGCTTTGTCTCGCCGCCGCTTTCGTATTCAAAGTAGCCGTTGCGTCCGAAGGGGTTCGCAAACTGCGAGATCTGGTAGTTCTTTGTCAGGTCGGGGTAGAAGTAGTTCTTCCGCTCAAAGACGCCGTAGTCCGCGAGTGTGCAGTTCATTGCGCGGCAGACGATGTACGAAAGCTTTACGGCTTCCTCGTTCAGCGCCGGAAGGACCCCCGGGTAGCCGAGACAAACCGGGCAGACATTGCTGTTAGGTTTGTCGCCGAATTTGGATTTACATCCGCAGAATATTTTTGTTTCAGTCAGAAGCTGAATATGTATTTCGAGTCCTATAAACGTTTCGTAATTAATCATTGCTTTCCTCCATTTTTCCGGGGCATTCAGCCGGAGGAAGCACGCCCGCAAGTTTTTCAGCGGCCCTGAAGATTCGCTCTTCGGCAAAAACGGGGGCCATCAGCTGCATACCGACGGGCAGGCCGTCTTCTACCGAAACAGGAACCGACATTGCCGGCATTCCGGTAAGGTTTGCAGCGACAGTGAACTTGTCGGCAAGTTTCTGCTGAAACTGGTCAAGGCTCTGATCCCCGTGTTTAAACGCCGCCGTCGGAAAGGCCGGCATCAGCACCAGGTCAGCCTTTTCAAAAACACTGTCGAATTCATTCCGTACAGCGGTTCTTATTTTCTGTGCACGGGTATAATACTGGTCCTGAAAGCCGGAACGCAGCACGTATGTCCCGAGCAGGATTCTGAGTTTAACTTCGTCGCCGAAACCCTCGTCTCGGGACTTTCTTACAAGGTCTTCGAAGCCCTCTGCCTTTGCCGATCTGTGGCCGTAGCGTACGCCGTTGTAGCGCGCAAGGTTGGCGCTTGCCTCAGCCATCGCGATTGTATAATAAGCAGCGATTCCGTAATCGAGCATTGGTAGTTCGACCTCAATTATTTTGAAACCTGCCGTTTTCAGACCGTCAACCGCTTTTTTATATGCAGCTTCAACTTCGGGTTTGAGCCCAAGGTCGCCGGCAAGAACAGCAACCGTCTCCGCTGCCGGGTCGGCCGGAATATGCTCGATTGAAGTCTGGTCATTTCCGTCTTTTCCCTTGATAACTTCAAAAACACTGCGGACAGTATCGACGCTGTTGCTGATTATTCCGCAGACCTCAAGCGACGAAGCATAGGCAACAAGTCCGAACCTCGAGACGACCCCGTAGGTAGGTTTGAGTCCGTAAACACCGCAGAACGATGCAGGCTGCCTGATTGAACCGCCTGTGTCGGTGCCGAGTGCGAACGGTACCATACCCGCTGCAACGGCCGCGGCTGAACCGCCGCTGGACCCTCCGCAAACACGTTCAAGGTCCCAGGGATTGTTGGTGACGGCAAGGGCCGAATTGTCCGTAGATGAACCCATCCCGAACTCATCAAGGTTTGTCTTTCCGACACAGACAGCGCCGGCTTCTTTAAGCTTTTTAACGGCAGTTGCATCATAGGGAGAAACAAAATTCTCAAGGATTTTTGAGCCGCAGGTAAGGTGCATTCCCTCAACCGCAATATTGTCTTTGACGGCGAATTTTTTACCCGCCAGTACTCCGGCAGCTGCGGCAGAAGCGGCAGCAACCGTCTCATCGGATGCAAATTCGAGAAAACTGTTTATTTTCTTATCATGCAATTTAATATTTGTCATTTTATTATCCTGGCAACGGGAGATTACAGAACGTTAGGTATAACGATGAAATTATCTTCGTTTTCGGGAGCACGGGCAATCAGCGCTTCCTGATTATTATTCGGATTGGGATTATCAGCCCTGAGGGCATTCTCACGAATGAGGGCGTGGGTAGTGGGGGCGAGATTACTTACGTCGACTTCATTCATCATTTCGAAGTAATCGAGCATTTCCGAAACAGCCGTTCGAAGCCGGCCTTCCTCTTCCGCCGACAGAGCTAACTGTGCCTGCGCGGCTGTGACTAATAGATCATCCTTTTCCATAGTAACGAATTTGTCATAATGGTGGGGCAATGTCAATATAGATGCGCAGGTCTCAATTCGACTAGATGCGCAGGTCTCAATTCGACTGTAATAGATTCAAGTACGCAGCTTACACGATCCGGGACAGCAAAAAAAAGTGAGGAAGACTGCGAAGCAGCCTCGGCTGTGCCGTAGACGAGGCGCAGAGACAACAAATTTTTTTCACTGCCCCGGCTCACGCACGCTGCACCATTACTACAGTCGAATTGAACCCTGCTTGTTCCCGGTGGGGGAAGAAATCCGGCGGCAGGGGTTGGAGCGGTTACCGTCCCGAGCTGCCGGCGGACCGGAGGAAGCCGGAGAAGAGCGAGGATTGGACGGTTCGAGCGGAAAACCCGGTGCGGCAGGAATTAGTCAGCATGCTGACTGAATCCTGCCGCAGCCGCCCTGATCCTTGTAACAACGGTTAAACTCGGATAAGGTTGTCCGGTGAAATGGTACACTTTTATCCAGAAATATTTCGGCTTCTTTTTCGCTGCGGCTATGGCGCTGGGACTGATTTTTCCGGGGGTTTTTATACCGGTCAAGGACCGGGTGATGCTTATTCTCGGGTCGGTTATGACGCTGACTTTTCTGACTCTTGATTTCAGGGACCTGCTGCACAATCTGAAAAGGTTTCACGTTTTAGGCCTTGTCCTGCTTGTTTCGAAGGGTATTCTGCCTTTTCTGTTTTACCTTGCGGCCGGACCGTTGGGACCGGATATTTCACTTGCAGTACTTCTGCTGTGTCTGACTCCCTTTGCGGCGGTTTCACCCACTTTGACGAAAATCCTCGGGGGTGATGCCGAGTTTGTACTTGTCAACCAGGTTCTTCAGACCCTGCTTGCTCCGCTGTACATGCCGTTTCTGCTGCTTCTGTTCGCAGGGACTGAGATTGAGCTTGATGTTCCGGGAATGATGAAATCGCTGGTTTTACTGATTATTGTTCCGCTTGCCGCATCAGCCTTGATTAAGCCGGTTTTCAGGCGAACCGTCGAATACGGAAAAAAATACTTTGGGGCGCTGAATATTATTTTAATTTCGACGCTGCTTACAGGACTGCTTGCTTCGGCTTCTGCGCCGATTAGAGAGAATCCTGCTGATGCGCTTTACACGGGTGTGTGGGTTATTGCCCTGGGAGTATTTCTGCCGGTAGTCAGCTGGTTAATTTTCTTTTTTCTGGACGAAAAAAAACGTGCCGGGCTTTCGATCGCCGGACTTTACATGAATATAGGTCTGACTGCCGTGATAGCAGCCGGGTTCTTCAGCCGCGAAGTGCTTCTGTTCATACTGCTTTTTGAGCTTCCGGCCAATATTTTTCCGTTCGTAATGGGGAAACTCGGTCCGTTTCGGAAGCTGTGATTTCGTTGTGCTTATTTAATAGGCCGGACGGCGGTTATTAAGGTAAGTCAAATCTGCTAAAAGAGCGGCTTGTTCTGAGGGTTTCCGATTGCCTTGAAACCTGTTTTCGGTTTCAGGAGTGTTCTGCGGCCCTTCAGTGAACGCGATACAGTCAGCCTGTCGGCGTATTCAAGGTCGCCGCCGGCGGGAAGGCCGGAGGCAAGCTGGCTGATCCTGAGACCGGATTCTTTTAAAAGATTCACAATATAAAGTGCGGTTGTCTCGCCTTCAACTGTCGGATTTGTCGCAATAATAAGCTCTGAGACATCGCCTGATTTGAGCCTCTGGAGCAGCTTCCCGATCGAAAGCTCTTCAGGGCCCATTCCGTCTATCGGGGAGATCACCCCGCCGAGAACATGATACATCCCGTTAAAATCTCCGGTCAGTTCGATTGTGTTTATATCCTCAGGCTGTTCCACTATGCAGATCAGACTTCTATCACGGCTGTGGTCAGCGCATATGACACAGGGGGAGTCCTCGGTATAGCTTCCGCAGATTTCGCAGTTTTTTATACGTTCCTGAAGCATTGATATCTGCTCTGCCAGATCATTCACCCACTGACGGTCGGCTTTCAGCAGATGGTGGGCTACCCTGCGGGCGCTTTTTGAACCTATTCCGGGCAGTTTGGAAAGTGTCTTCACAAGCTGATCAAGGGGATTCACAGCGTAATTCCGTTACAGCCCGAGCATTTCCGGGGGAAGATTGAGGTCGCCGGCAATTGCTGTAGCTTCCTGCTGGATTTTCGCCTTGATTTTATTAGAAGCGTCCGTAAAGGCTGACAGGACAAGATCCTCTATCAGTTCCGGATCGTCGGGATTTATAACCTCTTTTGCAATTTTCACATCAACAACTGAGTACTGTCCGGTTAGAACGACTTTTACCATTCCGCCTCCGGACACGCCTTCCGCTGTCAGGTTTCCAAGTTTATTCTGCATTTCCTGCATTCTGCTCTGCATTCCCTGCAGGTTTTTCAACATATCCATTGGATTCATTTCAGCTCCTTAAATTGCGGCGCTGCGGAGACTGATTTTACTATCAGCTCTGTACTATCTCGCCGCGGAAAACTTTTTTTACAACATCCGCCTGTTTTTCAAGGTTATGATTTTCGGCGGAAACCGGGTTTTTTGTCTGAACAACTTCTACCTCAATAATGAAGCTCTTGCCGGTTACCTCTTTAATTGTATCGGCAATAAGTTTTCTGTCATTCTTTACAACAGTGGCCTGGAAGCCGTTTTCGAATGAGAAGTTAATAGTATC